>NZ_JAMOKX010000001.1:0-300000 GCF_023646285.1 Helicobacter colisuis
GATTTTGCTTGGAGTTTTAGCGAAGGATTTGCAGTAGTTAAACTTGATGGAAAATGGGGCTTTATAGATAAAAGTGGAAAATTTATTATAGAACCAAAATTTGATGATGCTTGGAGTTTTCGCGAAGGATTTGCAGTAGTTAAACTTGATGGAAAATGGGGCTTTATAGATAAAAGTGGAAAATTTATTATAGAACCAAAATTTGATGATGCTGGATCTTTTAACGAAGGACTTGTGCCAATTAAACTCAATGGAAAATGGGGCTTTATAAATAAAAAAGAGGTAATTGTCATCAAACCACAATTTGATGAGATTGACCATTTCAAACCCATTGGAATCCAAATCAATGGAAAATGGGGCACAATAGATGAAAATGGTAAATTCATCGCTGAATAAGGCTTTGTAAGCCTTATTTTATGCCACTATTACATTATTTCAGTGGTGGCTTTGAGCTTTTGTTTATCAAAGTGCGTATAGATTCTTGAAGTCTCTACACTTGCGTGTCCTAGGGCTTCTTGGACTAGCACCAAATCTTGGCTTTTTTGATAGAGCAGGGTAGCAAAGGAATGTCTTAGCATATGTGCGCCATTTTTCTCTTTGCGGATTCCATTGGTTAGCAAAACCTGCTCAACAATGCGACTAACATAGGCTTGTGTGAGTTTTTTGCCTTTGTGATTACAAAAGAGCAAATCATTTTCAACTTCATTGGGGCGCGAATTAATCCACAAAGAAAAATCATTGCTAATGTTTTTTGCCTTTATCATCACAACACGCGGTTTATTGCCTTTGCCACGCACTTGAATCACATAAAAATCGCCATCTAGCGTAATATCTTTGATTTTGAGATTTAATGATTCTCCCACGCGGATTCCGGTGTAAATAATCACTTTTAACAACAAGCGATTCCTAGCCCCTAAATCTTGGTGTTTAAAGGGATAAGTATCAATGCCTTTTAAGAATCTCTGCACTTCCTCTTCTATCATATAAGAGGGGAGTTTTTGTCCGCTTTTTCCGCGTAGTCCTCCCCAGTTTTTTAACTCAATCCTAAAGATATAAGAAGTGCCATCATCATCTTCATTTTGCTTATCAATAAAGCCAAAAAAGTTAATGAGCGCGACACGATAGTTTTTCTTAGTAGCATCTGATAGTGAGCTTGTATTGATAGTCAAAAACTCTTTAAGCGTTTCTTCATCTACTTCTTTTAGTGAAGCCAAACCCAAATAATTCAAATATTCATACAGCTTTAATAGCGGAATAATATAAGTGTTGATTCCGATTAATCCTGCATTGCGACATTGTTTGCAGATTTCTTGGATTTCTTGAATGCTTTTAACGCCTTTACGCAAAGAATTAAGTGGCATAATAATATCTTTTTTGTTTTGCACTTGATGATTTGAGAGACTATTGAGTTTGCTATACACAAAGCGTTCAATCCAAAATAACAAGCTTTCTGCAAAATCATCTTTAAAGTCAATGGGATAACGCATATCTTTTCCTTAAGAATATTTTAAATCCTAATTCAAGCTTAATCTTAATCAAGGTTAAGATTCATGGAAACGGGATTTTGTAAGATTTCTACAAACTGCAATTATATCAAAAGATTCTAATATTTTATATTGAAAACTATAATTTTCAAACTTTTATTTTAATAGCCCTTAAATAAGTCTTGGTGTCTTCCTATTCGATAATAATTAACCTCTTTATTGTCTCTTTTGTAGATTAAAACCAAATCTCCAAAAATATGGCATTCTCTAAAATCTTTAAAATCTCCTTTTAATGCGTGATCTTTGTAAGCTCGAGGCAATATATCTAATTTTGCTAAATCCTCAACGCATTTTTTGATTGCTTCAATATCCCATTGCTGTTTTCTAATCAGCTTTAAATCTTTCATAAAACTATTTTGAAAAACTTGATTACGCATTTTCTGCCTTGATTTCTTTATCAATAGCATTGAGCAAATCATCAAAGTTTTTATAAGGTAAAGGCTCATTTTTAGCCAAAATCTCTTTTGTCGCCTTGGTTGGTTCTTTTGGCAAATATTCTTTCTTTCTTTTTTTTACATTAAAAGAGTTTTTTAGTTTTTCATTTAAAAACTTAAAAAGTTCATTGTTCTCTTTTGTTTGTAATTCTAGCTTTTTAGCTCTTTTCTCTACCAAAGAAAGTGCGTTAATTAATTGTTTTGGCGTGGCATTTTCGTATTTAGAATAATCATACATAGATAACCCCCTACTTACTTTTAGCACAATTATATACTATTTTGCCCTATTAATAAAATTATATTGCCAAAAATTACTTTTAAGATTCTCTGCCCTTTATAGAATCTTTTAAAATGTAATTTTCAAACTTTTATTTTTAACCGCTTCTCAAAGTGCCTTTTGCACTCTTTACTATTATTTCCAAAAAATGATAGAATCCGCAGAAAATTAAAGGCGTAAAATGAAAAATAAAAAACTCTTATTTTTAGCTTTTTTAGCACCGCTTTATTTACTAAGCAAAGAAGTTGAAATCTATAGCAGTCCATTTTGTGGGTGCTGTATTAAATGGGGAGATTATTTACAAAACAATGGCTATCAAGTAACGCACCACAAAAATGGCGATTTTATGGCAGTCAAAGAAAAATACAAAATCGCACCACAAAATCAAAGTTGTCATACTGGCGTTATTGAGGGCTATGCCATAGAAGGACATGTGCCATTAGATGCGATTAATTGGCTTTTGGAAAACAAACCTGAAAATGTTGTTGGAATCTCAACACCAGGAATGCCAATAGGAAGCCCCGGAATGGAACAAGGCAATATGCAAGAAGAATATCCAGTTGTGTTGCTTTATAAAAATGGCGATTCAAAAATTTTTGGAATCTATAAAGGCGAAACACTTATTAAAAAGTAGCTTTAGTCTAGTTTTTAGACCTACCCTATTTTCTTTGGCTTGTGGATATTGATTAAATAAGTAGCAAAAATAGCTAAAATACCACCAAAAATCGTTAAAAGGCTTGGTATTTCTCCCAAAATCAAATAACTACTTCCTAAAGCCATTGCAGGAACTAAAAGCTGATAAGAACTAGCCCTAGTCGCACCAAGCTTAGCAATACCCATATAATAAATGCTTGTCCCAATGGCTGTTGAAAGCACAGCAACTACAAAAATCATAGACCAAAATTTCATATCATAATGAAAAATCTCAAGCATTTGCGGTTTGAAGAAAAATAAAGGCGAATAAAAAAGCATACTCAAAAAAGTAATATAGAAATTGATTGCCAAAGGATGAATACGAATCCTTTGACAAACTAGAGTTAAAATCGCCCAATCCAAAGCACAGAACAAGAAAAATGTATTAAATTTACCAAATAACTCTTCAAAACCTCCAAGATCAAGCAGACAAATCCCAGAAATAATGCCAATTCCAAGCCCTAAAATTTCATTGGCTTTGATGCTTTTGTTTTCCTTGCGAGAAAAAAAGTAAGCTAATAAATATGCAAAAATAGGAATCAGGGTAGTAACAAGCACACCGCCCTTCCCTGCACTACCATAATTTAAGCCCATAAAAAAGAAAATAGAATATATCCCATTTAAACAAGCCGCTACTAATAAAAATTTCAAATTTTCTGTGTTAATCCGCAAAGGCACCTTCAATAACATAATCAAAGGAATAGAAGCAATAAAGGCAAAAAAGAATCTCCAAAAAGCTATAATATCTGCACTTGCATACTGCACTAAAACCTTTCCACAAGCCCAAGAACTCCCCCAAAAAGCCATTGCTATGACAATCAAAATAGAAAAGATAAGATTCTTTTGCACTTAAATTCTCTTTTATCTCTTTAAAACACAATCGTTTTATTGCAATAAACAAAAATTTTCTCTTCTAAAGCTAGATTTAGTGCCTTAGATAGGACGATTTTCTCCACATCTCTGCCGTGTTTTTGCATTTCCTTCCAATCCATTGTGTGATTGACTTTAGTAATATCTTGATAAATAATTGGACCCTCATCAAGCTCATTATTGACAAAATGCGCGGTAGCACCAATGATTTTTACACCTCTTTCATAGGCTTGTTTATAGGGGTTTGCTCCCACAAAAGCCGGTAAAAAACTATGATGAATATTAATCAATTTCCCCTCAAACTCTTCAACAAAATTGGGGCTTAAAATCCGCATATATTTTGCCAAAATAATATAATCACTTGGATATTGTTTTAAAACTTCAATGATTTGTTTTTCGTGATCTTCTCTGCTTTTTCCTTCGTGGCTAATGCAGATAAAAGGCAAGTTAAACTTTTGACACAAAGGCTTTAAAACTTCATAATTAGAAATCACCGCTAAAATATCCGCATTTAGCTCATTGCTATCATAACGGATTAGCAAATCGCCTAAACAATGACTCTCTTTAGTGCAAAGAATCACAATTTTCTTTTTTTGGCAAGGAAGTATCTCTACTTGACTAGATTCATCGTTAATAGCAACTTTTATCTTTTGCTTTAAAATCGCAATTTCACACTCCCCCTCAATCTCGCTACGCATAAAAAAAAGATTATTTTCTTTATCAACAAATTCATCATTTTTTAAAATATTTAAATTAAATTGAAAAATAATCTGTGTAATTTGAGCAATCAAGCCTTTTTTATCTGGAGTTTGTATCTTTATAACAAAACGCATTAATACCCCTTTAACCACCCTAAAGATATATTATAAATACCTTCTTGAATACCAAGTGCAATATTCTCACCTATAATTTTTTCTAAATACATTTCCATTTCACTTTTTTGAAGCCAAATAGGATTTTGAATCTTGCCTAGCTCAAAAAGTATTTTTTGCGCTTCATAAATGCTTCCAATGCTATCTACCAATCCTAGCTTTAAAGCATTACTAGCACTAAACACCCTACCCTGTGCAAAATCTCCTTCTTTTGTGATTTCCAAATTTCTTGCAGCCACGACCTCACTTACAAACATTTCATATTGCTCTTTAATTAATCCCTTTAACATTTCTTCTTCTTGCTTATTCCAAGGACGCATAAAAGTTCCTGCTTCTTTGTAGATTCCAGCTTTTAGAATTTGTGTTTTGATTCCTAGTTTTTCTGCTAACTCACTTACATCCACTCCATTTAAAATCACGCCAATAGAACCTACTAATGCACCCTTATTGGCAATAATTCTATCTGCCCACACTCCTGCTAGATAACTACCACTTGCCATAGAACCTTGCGCATAAACAACAATAGGCTTTTTGCTTCGTATCCTCTTAACCGCTTCTGAGATTTCAACACTTGGTGGAATAGTGCCACCAGGAGAATCAATAACTAGCAAAACCCCTTTAATATTAGGATTGTTTTCCAGTTTTGAGAGTTCTTCTAAAAAACTATCACTTTGGATTATCATTCCTTTTAAATCAATCCTAGCTACATTTGCTAAGCTAGAATTCCCACTAGAATTTGGCATAAAAATCAAAAAAACAATCAATAAAAACACCAAAGCCTTAAAATATTTCATAATAAAATCTAAAGGTGCTAACAAGATTCTAATTATTTTCAATCTCACTTCCTTACTAAAAATTAAAGCAAAATTATAGCACCATTCTCAAATGAAATTAGATAAGATTCTAAGCCTTTTTAGCAAACTTTTGATAGAATTTTGCCCAAAACTTTATTTTAAAAGGTATGTTGTGAAAGATTCACTCTCCAAAATTCGTAATTTTTCTATTATTGCACATATTGATCATGGTAAATCCACTCTTGCAGATTGTTTAATTCAAGCTTGTGGAGCAATTTCTGAGCGTGAAATGAGTGCGCAAGTAATGGATACAATGGACATTGAAAAAGAACGCGGAATCACCATAAAAGCCCAAAGTGTAAGATTGAAATATTTTTACAAAGGCGAACCTTATATTTTAAATCTCATTGATACCCCAGGGCATGTGGATTTTAGCTATGAAGTTTCACGCTCACTTGCTTCTTGCGAGGGAGCTTTATTAGTTGTTGATGCCTCTCAAGGTGTGGAGGCTCAAACCATCGCAAATGTTTATATTGCATTGGAAAATAACCTTGAAATCATTCCTGTTTTAAACAAAATCGATTTACCAGCAGCTGCACCAGAGCGTGTAAAATCAGAAATAGAGCAAACTATTGGGCTTGATTGTAGCCACGCTTTAGAGGTTAGCGCTAAAGCAAATATTGGAATTACTGAATTGCTTAATAGAATCATTGAATTAGTTCCACCACCACAAGGGGATTTAGAAGCTCCTACTAAAGCTTTAATCTATGATTCTTGGTTTGATAACTATTTGGGTGCTTTAGCTTTGGTGCGTGTCTTTGATGGTTCAATCAAAGTTGGTCAAAACATTTATATTATGGGAAGTGGTAAGAATCACGAGGTTTTGGGATTGTTTTACCCTCATCCAATCAAACAAGAAAAAGCAAAAAGTATTCAATGTGGTGAGGTTGGGATTGTTGTTTTGGGATTAAAAAATGTTACAGATATAGCCGTCGGCGATACCATAACAGATTTTAAAAATAAAACCAAAGAACCTATTGCAGGATTTGAACCAGCCAAGCCTTTTGTTTTCGCAGGAATTTATCCCATTGATACAGACAAATTTGAAGACTTGCGCGATGCGCTAGAAAAACTTAAACTCAATGATTCAAGTCTTAATTTTGAACCAGAAACCTCTGTGGCTTTAGGCTTTGGATTCCGTGTTGGATTTTTGGGACTTTTGCATATGGAAGTTATCAAAGAAAGATTGGAGCGAGAATTTGGGCTAGATTTGATTGCCACTGCTCCAACGGTTGTTTATGAAGTTACCCAAACCGATGGTGAGGTAATTATGATTCAAAATCCAAGCGAATTACCACCTGAACAAAAAATCGCAGGAATTAAAGAGCCTTATGTTAAAGCGACCATTATTGTGCCAAGTGAATTTTTAGGGAATATCATTACGCTAGTAAGCAAAAGGCGTGGAATCCAAAAGAAAATGGAATACTTACAAGAAACAAGAGTATTGTTAGAGTATCATATTCCTACTAATGAAATCGTAATGGATTTTTATGATAAATTAAAATCTTGCACAAAGGGTTATGCGAGTTTTGATTATGAGCCAATTGGCTATCAAGAGGGAGATTTAGTTAAGCTTGATATTCGCGTGGCAGGAGAAATTGTAGATGCGCTTAGCATTATCGTGCCAAAAAGCAAAGCTTATGAAAAAGGAAAAGAACTTGTAGAAGCTATGAAAGAAATTATTCCAAGACAACTTTTTGAAGTAGCGATTCAAGCAAGTGTAGGGAACAAGATTATCGCCAGAGAAACGGTTAAATCAATGGGCAAAAATGTAACTGCAAAATGCTATGGTGGAGACATTACTAGAAAACGAAAGCTACTTGAAAAACAAAAAGAAGGGAAAAAGCGTATGAAAGCCATTGGTAAAGTCAATTTACCACAAGAGGCATTTTTAGCAGTTTTAAAAATTGACTAATATAACTTAAGAGTATTAAAAATGTTTATTTTAAAAAAAATTTATTGGCTTGTTTTAGCATTGCTAATTTGCGCTTGTTCATCTACAATCTACACTAATCGCACTCAACTTATGCTTCTTAATGAACAACAAGAAAAAGCCTTAGGGGAGCAAAGCGCTCTTGCAGTTTTAAAAGAATCAAAACTAAGTCAAAACACCACACAAACAGCTATGGTAAAACGCGTAGGACAAAAAATTGCTTCTATCGCCAATCGCCCTGATTTTAATTGGGAATTTTATCTAATAGAAAACAAAGCCCAAAATGCCTTTTGTCTCCCAGGTGGTAAAGTTTTTGTTTATACAGGCTTAATGGAATTAATCAGCAACGATGATGAACTTGCTGTGGTGATTTCACACGAAATTGGGCATACAATTTTAAGACACGGCGCTGAACGAATGAGTATGCAAACCTTACAACAATTAGGTGGAAGTATCCTTGAAATCTTTGTTGGCACACAAAATCCTGAATACAATAATCTTTTTAATAAAGCTTATAATGTCAGCAGTAATGTTGGAATCATGCTACCCTTTAGCCGTCATCACGAGCTTGAAGCTGATGAAGTCGGAATCATACTTATGCAAAAGGCAGGTTACAATCCACAAGCCGCTTTAAGCTTTTGGCAAAAAATGTCTCAAGGCAACAAAGAAACTTCAGATTTTTTCTCCACACATCCAAGCGATACAAAAAGAATACAAGAAATAAAAAGAATTCTAGCAAAGTAGAGTGAGTTGTTTTTTTTATAGAGTATTTTCTATCCCGAAAAAATGGGGATAGAAAAATTCTTAAAAGAGCGAAACCGCTAAAAATCCGAGAATAACGCTAAAGACAATTGCCAAAACTCCCGGAATTAAAAAGGCGTGATTGAAAATATACTTTCCAATCCTTGTAGAACCTGTGTCATCCATCTGCACAGCACCTAGCAAAGTAGGATAAGTTGGAAGCACAAAAAGGGCTGAAACTGCTGCAAATGAAGCAACAAGCATATAAGAATCTCCTGGATTTGCCGCTGTAATTCCTAATGCTGCGACAACTACTGGAGTGATAGCTTTGGCGGTAGCTGCTTGAGAGTATAGAAGCATAGCCGCAAAGAAGAATATAACAGCAAGTAGTGATGGAACAGCCTTAACCCAATCACCAGCTAGAGTTTTAATCTCTTCTGTATAACCACCAACAAATGTATTACCAAGCCACGCAACACCAAGAACACAAACGCACGCTACCATACCTGATTTGAATACGCTTGTATCGGCTACTTTGCCAACTTCAATTTTACAAAAGATTGTAATAAATGTAGCCACACCTAGCATAAAGCTCATAATAGCAGCATCTCTAGGAACAATGACATTTTCTATAAGAACCGGTTTGCCACCGACTTTTGAGATAGCAGTAGCATAAAGCACCACACAAAGCACTCCAATAATAAAGATTCCAACAGAAAGCTTTGCACCTTTTTTTAATTCCATATTTTGTGAGCCAATAGGAGCTTGAACTAATCCTTGAGCTAAACGCTCTTGATAGACTGGGTCTTTGCTTAAATCAAGATTAGTAAATAGAGTTATTATAAAAGCAGTTAGCATACAACCAATAAAAGTAGTAGGAATCCAAATTCCAAGTAAAACTGGATAACTCCAACCAAGTGGCTCTAACACACCACTCATATACACCACAGCCGCACTAACAGGACTTGCAGTAATTGCAATTTGACTAGAAACAACTGCAATAGAAAGTGGCGCTGATGGCTTAATGTTTTGTTCTTTCGCCACTTCAACAATAACAGGAATCATAGAAAACGCAGTATGGCCTGTCCCTGCAAGAATTGTTAAAAAATAAGTTACCGTTGGGGCTAAGTAGTTGATGTATTTTGGATTAGAACGCAAAATTCTCTCAGCAATTTGAACCAAATAATCCAAACCTCCTGCAAGTTGCATTGCAGAAATAGCCGCAATTACAGACATAATAATCAAAATAACATCCCAAGGAATAGTGCCTGGTTTCATACCAAGACAAAGACCTAAGATAACAACGCCGATACCACCAGCGTAACCAATACCGATACCACCAAGTCTAATACCAACAAATATTGCACCCAAAAGAACAATAATTTGCAAAATCAACATAATCATTTCCATTAGCAGACCTTATTTCTTTGCTTTCATTTGTGGATTAAGCATATTTTTTGGATCTAATATTTCACTAATTTCTTCTTTAGATAAATATCCTCTCTCCAAACAAATATCTCCCACTGATTTTCCAGTTTGCAAAGCTTCTTTTGCAATACTTGCGGATTTTTCATATCCCAAAATTGGATTAAAGGCTGTTACAATCCCAATAGAATTAAGCACAGATTGCTTGCAAGCCTCAGGATTTGCAGTTAAATGCTTAATAGCTTTTTGCGCTAAAGTTTTCATAGCGTTTTCTAACACAACCAATGAATTAAAAAGCGCATAGGCAATTCCAGGTTCAAATGCGTTAAGCTCAAATTCTCCTCTCTCGCTACAAAGCATAATAGTTACATCATTGCCAATTACTTCATAGCAAGCTTCACCAACAGCTTCACAAATCACAGGATTTACCTTACCAGGCATAATAGAACTTCCAGGCTGCATTTTAGGTAAATTAATTTCGCCTAATCCACATCGAGGTCCTGAATTCATTAATCTTAAATCATTAGCAATCTTAGAAAGTCTTACTGCAGCAGTCTTTAAACAACCACTTACATAAACAAAATCAGCAGTGTCTTGAGTAGCTGCAATCAAATCTTCTGCAGGTCTAAAATTTACTCCAGTAATTTCTTGCATTTTTCTTTCAACAACATTTTTATAATCTGGATGGCAATTAATTCCTGTTCCAATTGCTGTTGCACCAAGATTTAAAACTTCCATAACCTCTCTTGCAGCTTTAAGTTTTGCAATATCACTTTTAATATAACTTGCAAAGGCATTAAAAGTATTTCCCAAAGTAGTTGGCACAGCATCTTCAAGCTCCGTTCTTCCCATTTTAATATAATCTTTATATTCCTCAGCTTTTTTAAGAAGCTCTTCTTTTAATTCTTCCATTGCTTCAAGCAAATCCCCTAGCTTCTTATGTGCTGCAACTTTAATAGAACTTGGATAAGTATCATTAGTAGATTGCCCCAAATTTGTGTGATCGTTTGGATGAAGGTATTGATATTCACCTTTTTTATGTCCCATACTTTCTAGTGCAATATTAGTTAGCACTTCATTAACATTCATATTAGTAGAAGTTCCAGCGCCACCTTGAATCATATCAACAACAAATTGCTCAATAAACTCTCCTGCAATCAATCTATCGCAAGCAGCTGCTAAAGCATCTGCCTTATCCGCATCTAAAACCCCTACTTCTTTATTAGCCAAAGCAGCAGCTTTTTTGACTTGTGCAAAAGCTTTAATAAAAAATGGATAGTCTCTTAATTTACGCTGTGTCATATGAAAATTATCTACTGCACGATAAGTTTGCACTCCGTAATAAACATCTTCTGGTATTTCAAGCTCTCCTATAAAGTCGTGTTCTTTTCGAGTTGCCATAAACTACCTCCTAAAAAAAATAATTTTTGAGTAAATACCTAACTCACGAAGACAATACTACTCTTACTTTTATAAACATTTTATTAATAATTTAAATTAATCAAAAACTTAAATTTTTTATTAATATTTGATTTTTAAAATCCCAAATCTTTGTTCATAAAATATAACTACCAAAGAAACAAAACTTGCACACAAAATCCCAAGAGGATAGGAAATAATCACTCCTATAAATCCATAAATTTTTGATAATATCAAAACAAAAAACAAAGCAAAAAATAAAGTATAGGAAAAAGTAATAATAAATGAACTTGTTGTTCTTTGAATGGATTGAAAGAAAATTGCACTGACAATATTAACCCCCAAAAGAACATAACCTAAAAAATAAATATCCATAGCTACTTTTACATCATTAATCAAACTAGGATCGCGCAAAACAATATTATCTTGCAAAAACAAAGGAACAATCAA
Source organism: Helicobacter colisuis (assembly GCF_023646285.1). Taxonomy (NCBI): domain Bacteria; kingdom Pseudomonadati; phylum Campylobacterota; class Epsilonproteobacteria; order Campylobacterales; family Helicobacteraceae; genus Helicobacter; species Helicobacter colisuis. Next base: position 11,513 of record NZ_JAMOKX010000001.1, read on the forward strand.
AGGCGACAGACAATAAAAACTAATATAAAGCGCCACTCCTCCCAATAAACTAAACCCCAAACCAAAATAAAAAACTTCTTTTACTCTTTTAAAAAGCTTAGCCCCATAATTAAAACTTGCAATAGGCTGAATCCCTTGAGCCATTGATAATAAAATGGTAAAAGGTATGATACCTACATACATTAAAACACTATAAATCGCCAATCCCCTATCTCCAGCAATTCCAACAATAGTATGATTAAAAATTAACATCATCATACTTACACTAATTTCAGAGCTACTTTGAGGGATACCATTTTTGGTTGCCATCAAAATTGCATAAATATCAAAAGCTTTGATTAAAAATAAATCTCCCTTTTTGCGTAAAAAATGTTGTAATAAAATACACATTCCAATCCCATGCCCCAAAATTGTAGCCAAAGCACTTGAGTGAATCCCCCACTCTAAAACAAATAAAAAAAGATAATTTAAAACAATATTCATCAAAGCCCCAACTATCATTGCTATCATCGCCAAAATAGGCTGTTTATCATTGATGGCAAAAATATCAAGCATTGGGTGTAAGACAATAATAAAAGCCCCCAAATAAATAATCTCTGTATATTCTATAACCAAAGGCAATAAAGTCTCACTAGCTCCAAGATACAAGGCAATCATATCGCTAAAACAATAGAGTATGATTCCGCCCACCAAAGAAGTAAAAACTGCAAAATAAAAAACGGAGCTAAAGATGATTCTAGCCCTAAAAGGCTTTCCTTTTCCCAAAAAATAAGAACTCATCGCTGCAGCGCCTACACTAAAAAGCAATTCAAAGGCAATAAGGATGGGAAAAATGGGCCACGCAATCCCAATGGCAGCTAAGGCATTTTCGCCTAACTTTTTACCCACAAAGATTCCATCAATAGTGGAATAAGTTGATAAAGCTAGCATTGCAACCAATGAGGGTAAAAAATAAGTGAAAAATAATCTTGGAATTGTGGCTGTTTTTAAATCAATTTTACTCATTATTATTTTCCATAGCAAGTTCTTTAGCAAATTCTAATGAATTTTCTATGTCAATTTTAGGCGAAAGCAATATTTTTGCTTTTTCCCCTAAAAGTTCCTTTGCCACTTTAGCAGTGCTTTTACCAATACAAAGTGCCAAGTAGCTATCTCTCCAAGCATAATTTTTTAAAAAAGCCTTAAGACTTGAGGGGGCACTAAAAAAGAAAATAGAATCATCACTAATTCTCTGTTTATCAACCTCAGGAATCGATAAAATTTTAGTCTCATACAAAATTGATTCACTCACCAAAATCCCTCCATTTCTTAAAATTTCTACGAGATTAGAAGCGACTTTTTTAGCACGAATAAAAAGCACTTTTTTTTTCTGTAAAATCTCTACTAATTCCTTACCAAATAAATCCCCATAAGCAGTAGAAGCTACAAATTCTACCTTGCCACCAAAACTTTCCAACACTTTTTTACTTCCCTCTCCAATCACATAACAAGGCAGATTCTGGCATTCTTTAGGAGCAAAATGCTCTAAGGCAAAAACAGCATTTTTGGAAGTAAAAAGCAAACCATCTACTTCTTTAATCTTTTGTTTAAGCGCAGAATCTTCTATAAAGCAAATTTCTAAAAGCTCCAAATATTCTACTGCTTTGATTGTTTTATTTGTATTTTTTTTTGTGATATAATAAACTCTTTTCATTCTTTGATTCTAGCTAAAATTTCATAAAGGGTGCAAATGTATATTAAAAATAAAAGCTTAGCTAAGCCAATTGATTTGCAAAATGATAAACTTGATAATTGCATCATTATTGACTTACGCTCTAGAGGATATTTTCTCATTAGTCATATTTCCAATGCGCTTAATCTTGTTTCTCTTTCGCGAATTGGTTTTATTGCGCAAGAAAATCCCGATAAAAGAATCGTGCTTTATTGTCATAGTGGAGCAAGCGCAGCGGATTTTGGGAGTAAATTAGTTGAGATGGGATATAAGAATATTTATTATTTAGATGAAAATTTCTTTAATCTCCCCAAAATGGGAATTTCTATTCAATACAACACTTAAAGACTAATCTTTAATCGTGCTATAAAGTGCTTTAATCGCCACTTCAAGCATAGTATAAATTTTCTCAAATCCTTCTAAATTTTTATAATGATAGGGATCAGGTATATCTTGACCCTCTAGCCCAAAATCTCCCATAAGTTTGACTTTTTCTTTTTTAAATCCCATTGAAAGCAAGTCTTGATAGTTTTGCCTATCCATTGCTACAATATAATCAAAAGAATCATCACCATAAACATTAACCCTTCGCCCTCTTAGCTGTGAAATATCAATTTTATATTTTTTAGCAATCGCAATAGAATAAGCACAGGGTGGTTCATCAATATGCCAACCACTTGTTCCTGCTGAATCAATCTTGAGATTCAAACCCTCTTTTTGCGCCAAATGCTTTGCAATCCCCTCTGCCAAAGGAGATCGGCAAATATTTCCCAAACAAACAAAAAGAATTGAATGGACTTTTTGCATCAATTTTTCCTTGATTTACTTTTGCATTTCTGCCCATTTTTGCGCAATTCTTACTGCATTAGTAGCTGCACCAACGCGAATTTGATCTGCCACGCACCAAAGGTGTAAAATCTTTTTATCATAATTATCAACACGGATTCTACCCACATAAGTCTCATCAGTATCTGTTGCCAAAGAAGGCATAGGGTAAGATTTTTCTTTAGGACTATCAATGACAACTACCGATTCTGCTTTTCTTAAAACTTCTCTAGCTTCCTCTGCGCTCACTTCTTGTTCAAAAGCAATGGTGATAGATTCGCTATGACTTCTTAAAACAGGCACACGCACACAAGTCGCACTCACTGCAAATTCACTATGCATAATCTTATTGGTCTCATTAACCATTTTCATTTCTTCTTTTGTGTAATCATTATCCAAAAACACATCAATATGCGGAATAAGATTAAGTGCGATTCGATGAGGGAATGCCTTTGGCTCTACTGAATCCATATTAAATTCAAAAAACTTCTGCATTTGCAAGACTAATTCCTCCATTCCCTTTTTGCCCGCACCTGAAACAGCTTGATAAGTGCTAACATCCACTCTTTTGATTTTAAAAGCATTGTGCAAAGGCGCTAGAACTTGCACCATTTGTATGGTTGAACAATTAGGGTTTGCGATGATTCCAGCTTTCTCCCACAATGCAATATCCTGCGGATTTACCTCAGGCACAACCAAAGGCACATCTTTTTGCATTCTAAAATGACTAGTATTATCAATCACAACAGCCCCAGCCCTAGCGGCACTTGGCGCAAATTCCGCACTCACACTTCCACCTGCAGAGAAAAAGGCAATCTCAATTTCTTCTTCTTCAAAAACACTATGAGTAAGCTCCTTTACCTTATAGGCTTCATCTTTATAAGTAATTTCTCTCCCCACGCTTCTTGCACTCGCCAAAGGCACAAGTTTATTAATAGGAAAATTTCTTTCTTCTAGAATCTTAAAAATCTCTTCACCAACAGCTCCAGTAGCCCCAACAACAGCAACATTAAACTTTTTCATAAACAACTCCTTAAAAATTAATATGGTAATGTTTTATTTTTTCTAACAATACTTGCTTTTGCATTCCCAAAAGCTCAGCTGCACTATCTATATCCGAATCAGATACCTTTAGCGCTTCATAAATCAATTCTTCCTCTAAATTAGCGATTTTTTTAGCTCCACCACTTTCTCTAGAACTTAAAAACAAATCCTCAGGCATAATAGTGTCATCTTCACACAAAATCGCAGCCCGCTCCACAACCGACAAAAGCTCCCTAATATTTCCAGGCCACCTATAAGAAAGCAATTGTTCTTTTGCTCCTTCTCCCCATTTTTTCTTTCCCACTCCATATTGCTTATCTACTTCCTCTAGTTTCCATTCACAAAGCGGAATAATCTCCTCTGTCCTTTCGCGTAATGGTGGAATATGAATAGGAATTGTTTGTAGTCTAAAAAATAAATCTTCCCTAAACTCACCCTTTTTAATCTTTTTTTGAATGTCTGCATTAGTGGCTGCAATAAAGCGTATATCCACTTTAATTGGCTTACTACTCCCAAGTCTTACAATCTCTTTTTCTTGCAAAACGCGCAAAAGCTTTGCTTGGAGACTAGCAGGCATTTCTCCAATTTCATCTAAAAACACACTTCCGCCATTAGCACTTTCAAACTTCCCTGCTCTCCCTTCTGTTGCATCTGTAAAGGCACCCTTTTCATAACCAAAAAGCTCTGATTCAAGAAGATTATCAGGAATTGCTGCCATATTAATTGCAACAAAAGGTGCTTTTGCTCTAAGAGAATGATTGTGAATATAATTAGCAAACACTTCTTTTCCAACCCCGCTCTCTCCCAACAATAAAATTGATGCATCAGTTTTAGCAGCTTTATTTGCAAGCATTAGAGCTTTTTGTAATGCTGGAGAAGTGGAGATAAAGCTTTGCCCTTCAGCTTCTTCACTTTTTTTAGAAATTTTAGCGATTATTTCTTTGGCTTTTTTAGCACGATGAATCGCTGCCACCAGAGTTTCAATATCAAAAGGTTTAGTTAGAAAATCTTTCACTCCAAGCCTAATTGAATCAATTGCCTTATTTAAAGTCGCATTACCCGTGATAATCAAGGCTTCATAACGCCCATTTAATTCCCTTAAAAACTCAATTCCATCCATTTGTGGCATATTAATATCAGTGATAATTAAATCAATGCTATCATCAAGTTTTTTGAGTGCATCTTTAGCGTTTTTAAAGCTCACAACTTCAAATTCTTCATATTCACCAAGGGCAATCTCTAAAGACTTCCTCATATTAATATCATCTTCAACAATAGCTAACTTCATCACTTCTCCTTTTTATTTGCTACAAGATGATAGATTGTAGCAATCCCCCTTTCATATTCAACTTTAATGCGCGTTGCAGGGATTGATAAAAGGCTTACAAACTCGCCTTGATAATTAGAAGCTTTGCTTCTATCTTCTAGCTTCACACCCCATTTAAAAAAACATTCTAAAATTTCCTCTTTTGCAAAATCTAAAAATTCTCTTTCGCTTTTACTATTATGCACAATCTCGCATTTTTTATAAGGATTTTTAATTTTATCCAACAAATTAGCACTCAACATTGCAGGAGAAAAATAATATTTTTCATTCAAAATAATTCCATTTTTAATAGCTACCCTATAAGAAAAGATATACTCTGCAGCCCCTGCAACAATACTGCAAATCATAATTCCAAAGAATATTTTATGCATTATTCCCCATTGTTAAATTCCAATAATCCATTATCCCCTTCTGGTAAATCTTCTTCTATTTCTTTTTCTTCTTTAGGGCATCTTGCAATAGAGACAACTTTATCATCATCTACATTAACGATAATCACACCACTTGTAGCACGTCCTGCTTTGCGAATTGTCTGCATATCAACACGAATCATTTTTCCGCTAGAAGTCAAGACCATTAAGTCCATATTCTCATCTACATTAACTACGCCCACAAGTTTTCCTGTCTTACTAGTGAGCTTCATTGCAATAACACCCTTACCGCCACGATTAGTAATGCGATATTCATTAACTTCCGTGCGTTTTCCTATACCTTTTTCGCTAACACTTAAGATTTCTTCATTTTCGTTAGAAACCACGGTAGCACCGATTACATAATCTTCTGGAATCTTGAATTTAATAGCTGTAACCCCTCGCGCTACCCGACCAATCTCACGGACATTATCAACGCCAAAGCGCACACACATTCCTTCATAAGTAACCACAAGTATCTGCTGAATCTCTGGATGAATGATTTTTGCTGTTACAAGCTCATCATCACCATCAAGATTGATAGCCTTTACCCCAACACTGCGAATATTTTTAAATTCACTTAAATTAGTGCGTTTGATGATTCCATTTTTTGTGAAAAATGCAATAGACTTATCTTCATTAAAGTCTTTTGTTGTAATAGTAGCCATAATCTTTTCATCAGGTGCAAGGTTAATTAGATTCACCACTGCTTTTCCAATGGCGGTGCGACTTGCTTCTGGAATTTTATAAACCTTTAACCAATACAACTGCCCTTTGTTAGTAATAAACATAATCGTATCATGTGTGTCAGAGACAAAAAAGCTTTCAATAAAATCATCATCGTGTGTATTAGCAGAAATTTTACCCTTGCCTCCGCGATTTTGTTTTTCATAAGTCCTAACTGGCACTCTTTTGACATATCCACGATGACTCATTGTAACCACTACAGCTTCATTTGGGATTAAATCCTCCACATCAATACTCTCATAATCCTCTTCAATAGCTGTCAAACGCTTTGTGCTAAATTTTTCTTTAATTTCAAGCAATTCTTCTTTGATAATTTTATTAAGTAATTCCTCACTTCTTAGAATTGAGCTTAAATATTCAATCTCTTTAATTAATTCTTGATATTCATTTTCAATTTTATCTCTCTCTAAGCCTGTTAGGCGTTGCAAACGCATATCCAAAATCGCTTGTGCTTGTATCTCGCTAAGATTAAACTTCTCAATCAAACCCTCTTTGGCAACTTTTGGATCGCTACTAGAACGAATCAAGGCAACAATTTCATCAATATTTTCCAAAGCAATTCTCAAGCCCTCTAAAATATGCGCTCTAGCCTTTGCCTTTTCAAGTTCAAAAATTGTGCGTCTAATAACCACACTCTTACGATGAGAAATAAACAAACCAAGCAATTCCAAAAGTGTAAAAATCTTAGGCTCTTTATTGTAAATAGCAAGTAAAATAATCCCAAAAGTGCTTTCCATTGGCGTAGATTTAAAGAGATGATTAAGAACAATCTCACTCATTGCTTCTCTTTTTAATTCCACGACCACCCTTATTCCATCTCTATCAGATTCATCTCTTACTTCTGCAATGCCTTCAATCACTTTTTCTTTAGCTAATTCCGCAATTTGCTCTACTAATCTTGCTTTATTGACTTGATAGGGTATCTCATCAATTACAATAATATCTTTTGTTTTAGTTTTTTCAATATGGGTTTTAGCGCGAATCTTGATTCGACCACGCCCTGTTTCATAAGCTTCTCTAATGCCATTTCTACCATAAATGATTCCACCTGTGGGGAAATCTGGTCCTTCAATGAATTGTAAAATTTCATTCAACTCTGCTTTTGGGTAATCAATTAAATACACCAAAGCATCAATAATTTCATCAATTCTATGTGGAGGAATATTAGTAGCCATACCCACAGCAATTCCATTTGAACCATTAACAAGCAAATTAGGCAAACGACTAGGAAGAATATCAGGCTCTTTGAGTGTGTCATCATAGTTTGGGAGAAAATCCACTGTATCTTTATCAATATCCCTCAAAACCTCTTCGGCTGCTTGAGTCATCTTTGCTTCAGTGTAACGCATAGCTGCTGCACTATCACCATCAATACTCCCAAAGTTTCCTTGCCCATCAACTAATTCTAGGCGCATAGAAAAATCTTGCGCCATTCTTACTAAAGCATCATAAACCGCAATATCTCCGTGTGGATGATATTTACCAATAACATCTCCAACGATTCTTGCAGATTTTTTGTATTTTGCTTTTGAAGTTACTCCAAGCTCATACATTGCATATAAAATTCTTCTATGAACTGGCTTTAATCCATCTCGTGCATCAGGCAAAGCACGCCCCACAATTACACTCATTGAGTAATCAAGATAGCTCTCTTTAATAGAGTCTTCAATATTTACATTCTGTATATCTTGGTTTAACAAATCAGACATTTATTCCCTTTTGCTTTATAAAAAAGTTTTAGATTATATCCTTATTTAACTTTAATTCCGCTAATAATAAGCATTAGCATAAGCGCTTTATTGGCAATACTTTTTATCATCTAAATAAGAATCTAAAATAGAAGTGGTTTGATGAATTTTGCAAATAAACTTTAAAATTTCTTGACCCCCCAAAACACTGCCCTTTTCTTGCATAATTCCTGCAAATTTTTCTTCAGCAAACAAAGGCATTCCTAACATTTCTTCATTTTTATCTTGAGGGAGATTTTTAATCGCCCCTAATATAGTTTGTTCAGTGGCAAAATTAGACCACTCTTGTTCATAAAAATACTCTATTTTTAAAGAATTATCCAAAGTCTTTAAATAAGAATTATTAAAAATATCAAAAGATTTTTCTCTAAAATTTAAAGCTCGTAAATTTGGCTCTGGAAGAATATTGCAATAAATATCTGTGAATTTTTGTGGCTTTAAAATTGCTAAGTCTAGATTAGAATCTAAAGCTAATATTTCTGCATGACTAAGACAGGCAACTACATAGCTAGGCGATTGGCTATCATAGAGTAAAATATCTTTTGCCTTAGATTCTCTATAAACTAAACTCGCACTTGTAATAATTAAACCTTCATTAATAATTAAGCCATAACCCTCTTTATAATCTTGTATTCCAAAAGAAGAAACAATTTTCAATCCGCTATCTAGCCACTTGGGTGATTGCGCATACAAATTTAACACACACAACAAACTCAATAATATCTTAAGCATATTAAAAATAGACTCCAAAATTATTTATCTTTAATTCATAAAATACTACAATAAAAACCCTTTAAAAACAAAAATTAAAATTCAAGGAATTAAAATGGAATTAAAAGAATTCAATCTTTCAAAGGAAGAATTAAAATCACTTCAAAATGCTATCATTCATACAGAAAAAGGTGATATGAAAGTAAAACTTTTCCCCAATGAAGCACCCAATACAGTAGCCAATTTTGCTTCTTTAGCTCAAAATGGATTTTACAATGGATTAAATTTTCATCGCGTTATTGCAGGTTTTGTTGCACAAGGAGGTTGCCCTAATGGCGATGGCAGAGGTGGTCCAGGCTATGCTATTAAATGCGAGTTACAAAACAATCCCCATAAACATTTAAAAGGAACACTCTCAATGGCACATGCTGGTCGTAACACAGGAGGCAGTCAATTCTTTATTTGTTTTGCTCCACAGCCTCACTTAGATGGAGAGCATACAGTGTTTGGACAAATAGAAGATGAAGAAAGTTTAAAAGTCCTCGATTTAATTAAACAAGGAGATAAAATCCTAGGAATTGAAATTTGTCAATAAGCTAGAATCTAGCTTATTGATGATTTATCAGATTACTTAAAGCTCTGGCTTTGGAGTTTTATCTGTAGAAATAGGGAGCTGTGGATAAGTAACAACTGGTTTTTCACCTGTGAGAGATTTTAAGAATGTAGAAATTTTTTCTGCTTCTGCTTTGGAAATTTCAATTCCAAGTTGCACACTTCCCATTTCTTGAATTGCATCATTAAGAGACCAAATTGCTCCATTATGGAAATAAGGTGCTGTCTCAGCAATATTTCTTAAAGTAGGAGTTTTAACCATTCCATTAGCATCACCTTTGAAATCCCCTAAATTTGCAAATTTATATTGTCCAGCTACTTGGAAAGCCTGCATAGTTCCCCCCAAATTAATTCCATTATGACAAGCTGCACAACCTTTATCTAAAAATACTTGCAATCCCTCTTGCTCTGCTTTGGTTAATGCTTTTGTATCTCCCTCTAAAAATTTATCAAATCGAGAAGGTGTAATAAGAGTTCGCTCAAAATTTGCAATTGCATCAGCGATATTATCAAAAGTTACCCCATCTTTTCCGTATATTTTTTTGAATTCATTTACATATTCAGGTAACGAAGCAATTTTTTCAACAGCAAGCTTTGCAGGTGTTGCCATTTCAGGCTCTGCTTCAATAGGTCCTTTGGCTTGATCAGCAAGTGTCCCTGCTCTTCCATCCCAAAATTGAGAAGCATTTAAGACTGAATTATAAACTGTTGGGGAATTTAAATGGTGTGGATTTACTGTCCATTTATGACCTACTGCTGCTGAAATTCCATCTGTTCCGCCCATTCCTAAATTATGACAGGTATTACAAGAAATAATTCCACTTTTAGATAAACGAGGTTCAAAATACAATTTTTTACCAAGTTCAGCTTTAGCTTCAGTAAAAGGGCTAAATTCCACTCCCATTTCTCGCAATACTTTATCGACCTCTTTTTGGTTTTTTGGTAAAGGTACCAATCCATTATCTTTTGCACTTTGAATCAAAGGATTAGCATTCAAAGTAAGACTACAAGCCACTAATACTGAAGATAATGACAAAAACCACCTCTCCATTTAATACTCCTTATAAAATAAAATTATGATTACCACTGCAATCCCAAAAATTTTATCTTTTTTTTTATTAAATAAAAATTAACAAAAAATAAAAGTTATCTTTTGAACTTTAAAGTCCAAAATCACAAAATAACAAAATTCATCGATAAAAAGGACGAACCCTTAAAAAAAGAAAGATAAAAAAACTTAAAAAGTATTTGCAAACATTTGTAACAATAAAGCAGAATCAACTTTGTTTTAAAAATAACCCTAAATCTTAAATTTATTTTAAGGCAAGATAGCGATTCTTTAATACAATCTTGCCTTAAATTTTATTAATCTAGTTCCCAATTTTCCAAAAGATTAAAATTCAAATAACGATAAATTTGATTTTCCTTTCCTTGCAGTTTTTTAGGAATTAAATCCAAATATTCTTGTTTTGTTGGGATTCTTCCAAGCAATGCACAAAGTGCTGCCAATTCCGCACTCCCCAAATAAACCTTAGCACCTTTCCCCATTCGGTTATCAAAATTTCTTGTGGAAGTTGAGAATACAACTGCATTATCTCTAACACGCGCTTGATTTCCCATACATAAACTACAACCAGGAAGCTCAATTCGCGCTCCAGCAGCCCCAAAGACTGAATAATATCCCTCCTCTGTAAGCTCTCTAGCATCCATTTTTGTTGGTGGCGCAATCCAAAGGGTTGTAGGCACCATTCCCTCGCCCTTCAAAACCTCCCCTAAAGCACGATAATGCCCAATATTTGTCATACAGCTTCCAATAAAGACTTCATCAATACTATGTGGGCGATTTGGATCATTTAAAATCTCACTTAGCGTTGCCACATCATCTGGATCATTAGGACATGCTAAAATTGGTTCCGTAATTTCATCGAGATTAATCTCAATAACAGCAGCATACTGCGCGTTAGAATCGGCTTTTAAAAGTACAGGATTATCAATCCACTCTTGCATTTTTTGCGCTCTTCTTTTTAGAGTTGCACTATCTTGATAACCAGCTTTAATCATAGCTTCAATCAACGAAATATTGGATTTTAAATATTCAATAATGGGCTCTTTGTTTAAGGCAACCGTGCAAGCTGCTGCACTTCTCTCTGCACTCGCATCACTTAACTCAAAAGCTTGTTCAACTTTCAAATCTGGTAAGCCCTCAATCTCCAAGATTTTACCGCTGAAAATATTTTTCTTTCCTTTTTTTTCTACACTCAATAATCCTTGCTTGATTGCATAATAAGGGATTGCATTAACCAAATCTCTTAATGTGATTCCAGGCTGCATTTTGCCACTAAATCGCACAAGCACTGATTCAGGCATATCAAGTGGCATAGAACCAGTTACAGCTGCAAATGCTACAAGCCCACTTCCTGCAGGAAAACTAATTCCAATGGGAAAACGCGTATGCGAATCCCCGCCTGTCCCAACACTATCTGGCAATACCATGCGATTAAGCCAAGAGTGAATAACACCATCACCCGGTCTCAAAGCCACCCCACCACGACTACTCATAAATTGTGGCAAAGTTGCATGGAGTTTAACATCTGCGGGTTTAGGATAAGCTGCAGTATGGCAAAAACTTTGCAATACAAAATCTGCGCTAAATCCTAAAGAAGCGAGTTCCTTAATCTCATCGCGTGTCATCGCTCCTGTAGTGTCTTGACTACCAACGGTGCTTACTCTAGGCTCACAATAAGTTCCCGGCAAAATCCCTTCAACTCCACAGGCTCTACCCACCATTTTTTGTGCAAGTGTAAATCCTTGTGTGCTCCCTTTTGGCATTTGAGGTTTTGCAAAAATTTCTTCTTTTGGCATTCCCAAAAACTCTCTTGCCTTAGCAGTTAATCCTCTACCAATAATGAGATTAATTCTGCCTCCAGCACGAATTTCATCAGCAAGTGTATTAGGCTTTAAATCAAATTTTGAAACTACTGCTCCATTTTTGCAAATCTCACCTTTATAGGGATAAATCTCTATAACATCACCCTCATTAAGCTCACTTACAGGTGCAACAATAGGCAAACAACCACTATCTTCACAAGTGTTAAAGAAAATTGGTGCAATGACACTACCAATCACCAAACCACCTGCCTTTTTGTTTGGAATATAAGGAATCTCTCGCCCCATATGCCATACTAAAGAGTTGCAAGCTGACTTTCTAGAACTTCCCGTCCCTACGACATCACCCACATAAACAAGCGGATACCCCTTCTTCTTAAGCTCCTCAATTCTACCAAAGGCATTTTGGGTGCGACTTTTTAACATAGCTTGTGCGTGCAAAGGAATATCGCTTCGCGTAAAAGCATCACTTGCAGGACTTAAATCATCAGTATTTGTCTCGCCATCAATCTTAAAAACTACAGCTGTAATCTTTTCTGCTAAAGGTTCTTTAGAGAGAAACCACTCTGCATTAGCCCATGATTCTAGCACTTCTTTGGCATAGGTATTACTCTTGCTTAGTGTTGCAATTTCATTAAAGGAATCATAAACAAGCAAAGTATGCTTTAAAGCCTCCGATGCTGCTTTAGCCACTTCTACTTCACTGGAATTTAAAGCTGTTACTAAAGGAGTAATATTGTAGCCTCCAAGCATAGTGCCAAGTAATTTTACTGCCAAAACTTTAGAAATACCACTAATATTGACTTCACCTTGCACAATCTGGTTTAAAAATTCTGCCTTAACCTTAGCTGCTTCATCAACACCCGGCGAAACACGATTAGACAATAAATCAATTAACTCCTCTTGCCTTTCGCCTTTTTTTAATAATTCAATCACTTCAATTACTTGTTCTTTTGTTAAAGGAAGTGGGGGAATATTTTGCTCTGCTCTTTGTTTGACTTGTTCTTGATATTCTGTGAAAAAACTCATTGACTACTCCTTAAAATACTTTTATAATATTCCAAAATCATACAAAAAAAATCTTAAAAAATAGGCAAAAAAAATTTAAACTTTCTTTTTTTGTCTCTAATGTTTGCTTTTGAAACAACTAAACACAAAAAATATAATCATCCATTGACAAAAAATATTTTTTTTTGTATAAGTCAATACACTTATTTTAAGTATTTATTTTTTTTATTTTAGTATGTCTTAAGGAGTTTTTTATGAAGGTTATGCAGTCTATTAGTGAGGGCATAGGCAATACCCCTCTTTTGTTTATCAAATCACTTTCCAAAGAAAGTGGGGCTAATATTTATGGTAAGTGTGAGTTTTTTAACCCAAGTGGATCGGTTAAAGATCGGATTGCGCTTAATATGATTGAAAGTGCGATACGCGAGGGTAAGATCAATGAAAACACAATTCTAATCGAGCCAACAAGTGGGAATACAGGTATAGGCTTAGCCTCTGTGTGTGCAGCTAAGGGCATTAAGCTTATTCTTACAATGCCAGAATCTATGAGTATTGAGCGACGCAAGTTGCTTAGCGCATTTGGTGCAAAATTAGAGCTTACTCCAGCACCACAAGGTATGAAAGGTGCTGTGTCTCGCGCTTTAGAATTGCAAAAAGAGATTCCAAACTCTCTTGTATTGCAGCAATTCCAAAACAAGGCAAATCCTGAAGTGCATCGCAAAACTACCGCGCTAGAGATTTTGGAGGCAATGGATGGCAAGATTGATGTATTTGTGAGTGCAGTTGGGACAGGCGGGACTTTAAGCGGTGTAGGATCTGTCTTAAAGCAAAAAAATCCCAATGTAAAGATTATTGCCGTTGAGCCAATAAATTCGCCTGTTATTAGCGGTGGTGCCCCCGGACCTCACAAGATTCAAGGTATTGGAGCAGGGTTTATTCCTGAAACTTTGGATACAAGTTTGATTGATGAGGTTTTGCAAGTTGATGCAGAGTGGGCGGCACAAGAAGCAAGAAAAATTGCAAAAAATGAAGGTGTGTTGGTAGGAATTTCAAGTGGTGCAAATCTATGGGGTGCAAAAGAAATTGCTAAAAAATACCCTAATGCTAATATCGTAACGATTTTATGCGATACAGGTGAAAGATACCTTAGCACAGATTTATTTGAAGTATAATGCCGATTCTAAGATAGAGCAATCTATCTTAGAATCTAACCCCATTCTCCTAAATAATGCCAAAATTTCTAGAATCTAAGCTTTTTGCTTACTTACAATATCAACGATAGTATCACCCACCATAAGAGCGATTTTTTCCATAAATTCTGCTGGAGAAGTAAAGCCTACGCACGAGCAATTAATTTCACCCAAGACATATTTATCCTTGCCTTGTGAATCTGTATCAAGAATAAAATCCGCTGTCCAAATAAGTGGTAAATCATAATTTCCTAGCTTGGATCGAATCTCTGGAAGTTGAGCTAAAAACCAATCAATAAGGCTCTGCCAATCTCTGGGTTCATCATAGCGATATTTTGCTCCACTAAAAAGTGTTGCAGAAAAGGCATCGCCACCTTCAGCTGGTTTTTTATGCACGACATATACAGGGGTTTTGTATAACATAAGGATTCTAATTTCCCCTTCTTTGATACGCGGTAAAAATGTCATATCCACAAGCATACCATTATCGCCTACCAAATAATGCTCACAAAAATCCATAAATTCTCCCAATTTTCGCTCTTCTGTGTGGTTATCTCTGGCTTCTGTGCAGATTATTTTTGTATCAAGCGGCAGTGAATTAACCTTGCCATAATCATTTGGAGATTCTAAACGCACACGCCAAATTCCCTCGCCTGTAGATCCACGATTTTGCTTTAGGACACGCTCACCCTTAGCTAGAGTTTTTGGAAATGTTTTTTTGAAATCATGTATATCACTCCATGTTACCCCAATGCGTTTGGCTTCTGCTGGATCATAATACGCATAGGTATCGCTAGGCACAAGTTGTGTATCTGCAAGTTTTGTGAGTGCATCTTTGGCTCCATAGCCTATCATTGCATCAGGATGAGGCATACCCACAAGCCCATCATCACAAAGCTTACGCAATACATCAAAATACAATTTTTCTTCCTTGAGATTCCCTGGATTGACGCGTGAGACATAGCCATCAGCAGTATTCTTGACATACTCATAGATTTTGTTGCGCTCTGTTTGGTCTCGCAAAATATCATCAGTAAAAAAGATAACTTCCGCATTCCAACCCTTGGCTTTGAGTGCATTAACCATAGGCATAGTATCTTTTCTATAACCATCAGGTCCTTTATCGCTTCCGCCTCTTGCTTCAAAAAACACAATGTTCTTTTTCATACCCTCTCCTTTTTTAAAGAATTGTTTCGTAGAATAGCAAAAATTATCTAAAATCTAACTCTATCTGAAAAAATTTATATTTTTTCAAACTTTTAGCCAAACTCCTTCTTTGGCTTTCAGTGTTATTTTATCTTGTTCTATTAAGAAAGTTAAAGCTTTTTTAAAAGATTTTTTACTCATTTTAAAAATCTTTGCAATCTCTTTTGGATTGCTATCATAATGCATTTTTAAATGTCCTCCACTCTCTTTTAGCTTCTTTAACACCTCTTGTGCTTCACTAGCAGAATCTTTTTTAGCCAAAGGTGGCTTGAGAGACAAATCACATTTTCCATTAGGATAGATTCTTTTAATATACCCTTCCCTTTTAACAAAAAATTCAATGCCACCAAATACTTCATTTTGATGCAAAAGCCCAAGATACTCTCCATTAATAACACATTCATAGCCCAATTCACTTTTTCTAAAAGGGAATATTTCTACCTTAGAAAAAGCCCTAAGTTCTTGATTATTACAATCTCTTAAGTCCTTTAAATAAGACTTAATATTCCCCTTAGCTATCAAACGCCCTTGTTTATCTGTGGTGATAAACACTAGCACTTTAGATTTTATACTAAATTTTTGTAGATTTTGAGTGGGCATAAATAAATCTTTGGCAATTCCTAAATCCAAAAAACAACCCAAATAATTCCTATCCACCACTCTTAAAACAGCAATTTCACCCCTTTGCGCTTTAGGCTTTAGCGTTGTGGCAATCACCCTCCCTTCTGAATCATGATACAAAAATACTTCAATCATATCATTTATTTTAGAATCTTTTGGCAAATATTTCTTAGGCAACAAAACCTCTTCATCTTTATCTTGTAAGTAAGCTCCAAATTCCACAAATCTAGCAAGCTTCAGCTTTCTAATAACACCAACTTCCATCAATCAATAATCTCCATAAAAGTTTCAAACAAACTTCTCCCTAAGGGCATTCCATAAAATTCAGAAATTTGCCACCCCACAACAAAAACCATAACCATAAAAACAATAAACCCTAGGCAAGTTAAAACAAGTAAAGCTTTAAACAATTTAAGATAAAAATTTTCATCCAAAGAATCATTGAGAACTTTGTGATAGAGTAGCCAGTCCATAAAAAATCCAAACCAAAAGCTAAAAATCATAAACAAAAGCACACACACTATGCCAAAAATCAACATTGAAACATATGGAGACCACAAAGAATCATTATAAGCATAAAGATTTGCTTCCCATAGTAAAATAGTATAGCCAATGTGGATTCCAAGCAAGATAAATCCAATTAGTAAAACTGCAAAAATAACTTGTATGATTTTTTCTGGTGTTGTAGAATATTTATTAAATTCTCCACGAATCTGTCTTTTAATCTCCCTATCGCTCTTTCCAGTGCTACACAAACCCATAATTTGGCTTTTTAGATTCCTAATCCATTCTTTGCGACTATGTATTTTTTCCATTTAAAATACCTTTAAATAATTTTCTACATGAAATCTTGCCCAAAAAATGCCAAGAATATCTTAACAATTCTAGAATCACCACTTTACTAAAGCTTTTTGGGCAATCAAAAATCCATAAAACAACTCTTGCCTCACCCTTTATTAAATTAAACCTAGAGCTATTTTGCAAACTTTCATTTGTTTTTTAAATTACTTTTTTACACTTCTATTTACTTTTTTTGGTTTTCTTTAAAAACACTCAAAAGTTATTATAGGGCTTTGTTATCTGATGATTCTGCCACTATGTGTATAGACATTTGCCTTTTTACCTCTAGCAAAGCCAATAAGTGTTACTCCTGTTTCTTGAGCAGCTTTAATCCCCATAAAAGTAGCCGCAGCCTTAGAAACTACAATAGGAATATTATGCATAACCGCCTTAACAATCATCTCCAAAGACAATCTCCCGCTTACAAAAAGTATAGAATCGTGCGTCTCAAAACCCAACATCCTTGCCTTGCCCATAACCTTATCAATTGCATTATGCCGACCAATATCTTCTGAAATAAAAATCTTATCTCCCAAAACCAGCATCGCCTTATGCACACAACCTGTTTTAGAAAAAAGCTCTGTATTTGTCTCAAAAAAACTTAAATGTTCAAAAATTTTTTCAGTCGTTACTTTATAGGGACTTTCAATAAATTTAGTAATGACATTGCCTTCTAAATTACCAGCAACACCAACGCAACAACCCGAAGTTAAAGTTTTTTCTCTAAAAAGACTTTTCAACATTTTTTTATCTATTTTTGCCTCTAATCGCACAGATTTTCCATCTTTTGCAATTTCAACATAATCAATACACGAAAGATTGCTAATCACGCCTTCACTTAATAAAAAACCAATAAAATGATAATCTTGCTCATAAGGGATACTCATTACAGAGAGTAATTTTTGACCATTAAGATAAAAAGCAATGCGCTCTTCTTTAACAACACAATCCTCTCTAGTGGAACTAAATCCACTAGGAGAAATTTGCTCTATCTGTAAATTTTGACAAAATTGATTCATCTTAGGCTTTATTGATTTCTTGATAATAATAGCTATGTAAAATAGCAATTTCTTCTTCACCCATATTTCCATCAATAATAGAGCTTAATGCGCCTTCAATAGCAAAAACAGCCATATAAATATGAGTAATCAAAAGTGCTATAATAAGAAATCCTATCACATTATGCACCAAAGCCATAATTCTTAGCGTTTCAATATCACTAAATTGGAAGAACATAAAAACACCAGAAATAATCATCATAAACCCACCAAGTGTGCAAACCCAAAACCACATTTTTTGACCAGCATTGAATTTACCAGCAGGAATAGGACGCTTTTCTTTGCTTAAATAACCTCCCATAATCATTAGCCATTTAATGTCATAAAGTTTGAAAAGTGCAGGTTTTACCCACATTAAAAACATCAAAATACCAAAAATTGCAAACAAAATCGTTACAATTCCATGCACATCTCTAGCAAATCTAACAAAGCCACCTCCGCCAAGTTTATCACCAAAGACCATAACCAATCCCGTTAAGCACAAAATTACAAAAGGGATTGCAGCGCACCAATGCACTATAATGTTATAACGCGAGAAAACTTTAATTTTTCGACCATGAGAAAATTTTTTCTGCCCTACAACAATAAAATGGGCTAAAAAAGCTAAAGGAACTAAAATAACAATAACTGCAAAAATAGTCGCAAAATAATGCCCTTGCAAAAGAGTGAAGATCTCACCCCAACCTGTAGCGTTTGGAGAATTCACTCCCCAGTCTTTAATTGCTTCTACTTCAGGTCCCCCATAAAGTTTTGTGTTCATAGGATTTTGCATTAAAGCATTATTTCCTTCAATCACTTCTGCATATTGCTTGCCTCCTTCTTGTGGAACGCTTGGATTTGCCGCCCATAAAGTCAAAGCAAATCCCATTAAAATTACAAAGATTCTAAAGAAATTTTTATAAGCTTTCATAGAATCCTCCTAATTTCCATAAGCGGTTTTCCACACATTTGGCACAGCATTTGGCATATTTTCGCCTCTCACGGTTGCACGATGCGTAATAATATTAGACACTTCTTCGCTACTTCCTGCTAAAAGCGCTTTAGTAGAACACATACTTGCACACATTGGCACTTTACCCTCAGCGATTCTATTTTGCCCATAAAGTCTGTATTCTTCTTCGCTATTAGTTTCTTCTGGACCACCTGCACAGAAAGTGCATTTATCCATTGCGCCACGACTTTCAAATACACCATTTTTAGGGAATTGTGGAGCACCAAAAGGACAAGCATACAAACAATAACCACAACCAATACAAGTCTTTTTATCGTGTAAAACAATTCCATCTGCACGGATATAAAAACAATCTACGGGGCAAACTTGCGCACAAGGTGCATCAGCACAATGCATACAAGCTACTGATACAGCGCTTTCTTTGCCTACTTGTCCTTCATTGAGCACAACAACTCTACGGCGATTAACGCCAACAGGCAAATGATGTGCCTCTTTACAAGCTACATCACACCCATGACATTCTATACATCGATTAGTATCACAATAAAATTTGATTCTTGAGAAATTTGCAAGTATTTCTTGATTAGTATTACTCATTTTTCACTCCTTATTGTGCTTTTTCAATTCGACATAAACCGCATTTTGTCTCTGGACAAGCAGAATTATAATCAAATCCATAACTTGAAATCATATTAGCTGATTCGCCGATAGCATAAGGCTTTGTGCCTTCTGGATAATTTTCAAGTCTTGATTTACCTTGATCTAAACCAGAGAAGTTTTGCGGTAACCAAATGCTGTTGTAATCTACTCTTGTAGAGATTTTTGCAGGCACTAAGATTCTAGCACCATTAGTTCCATAAATCCAAAGCTTATCGCCATTTCTAATATTCATTTCAGCAGCTTTATCTGGATGAATCTCTGCAAACATTTCGCCCTCAACTTCAGCCAAATATTTTGCACTTCTTGTTTCTGCACCTGTTCCCATATGTGCCACAAGTCGCCCACTAAGCATATTAACTGGATAATCTTTTACCCAATCTTTTTCTGTTTGGCGAGAAATATACTTAATATTTGCTCTAAAGTGATTTTTCTTATCAGGAAAGCTTGGGTATTTGCTTACCAAATCTCCGCGCACAGAATGCAATGGTTCTCTGTGCAATGGAATTTGATCATACCAATTCCACACTTTTGCTCTTGCTTTACCATTTCCATAAGGACAAAGTCCTGCTTCAAGGGCTTTTTCTACTAGGATATTATTTCCAATTCCCATAGCAAAAGTAGTTCCTGCTACTGCTTGTTTTTCTTCTTCGGTGAGCTTAATGCCCAAAGATTCAGCATTTGCAGCACTTACAGGAGCGTGCCCACCTTGGTGTTTAGCATTTGGCAGAGTTCTTTCAGTTAGCATACTTTGTCCATCTGGGCTTGTAACTCCCCAATTCACACGGAATCCCATACCACCACGCATAACTGGAATGTTGTCATCATACATCACAGGAGTTCCAGGATGCTTATCGCTCCAACAAGGCCATGGCAACCCATAATAATCACCTTTAAATGGACCACTTCCTTCCAAAGTTACTTTATCAAACATATGCCAATTTTCTTGGTGTGCTTTTAATCGCTCTGGGCTCATTCCTTGCAAACCAATACTGCGAATACTTTGGGTTAATTCTGTTGTTGCATCATCAGGCCAAATAAATTGATCTCTTCCTTTGGATTTTGCAATATCATACAATCTCCATTGATATTCTTTTAAGAATCCTAGTCGATCGGCTAAACCAAACAAAAACTCTTCATCAGGACGACATTCAAAAAGCGGTTCCATAACCTTACTTCGCCATTGATAACTTCTATTTGTCGCTGCTACAGAACCTGCTGTTTCCATTTGAGATGCTGCAGGTAGCATAAATAGATTATCGGTTCTATCGCTATAAATCGCCAAATCATTCACATAAGGATCAACAAAAACAACCAAATCAAGCTGATCCATTGCTTTCTTTTGTAGATCAAGCAAAGAAACCGTTGTCATACCAGTACCAATTACAACCAATGCTCTAAGCTTTGTTCCTCCATTATTTGCCATATTTTCTTCATCTAAAACACCAAATTTCCAAGTTGAATGCGCAAAACCTGTTGCACCCATCATTTCCTTGTTTTTAAAGCGCCCTAGCATCCATTCATAATCAACACCCCAGTGTTTGCAGAAATGTCTCCAAGCCGGCTCACCCAAACCATAATAACCAGGCAAAGAATCAGCAAGATTGTTCATATCTGATGCACCTTGCACATTATCATGACCTCTAAGGATATTTACACCCCCACCATTTTTACCAATGTTGCCTAAAAACATTTGCAAAATAGGCATAATTCTTGTATTAGAAGTTCCAACTGTGTGTTGAGTAAGACCTTGATTCCAAATCAAACTAGCAGGTTTAGCTGCTGCCATTTCTTCAGCGATATGTCTAATCTCATCTGCTGGGATTCCACAAATATCTGCTGCCACTTCTGGAGAGAATTTTTGTGCTTCTTTGATGATTTCTTCATAGCCATAAACACGCTCTTTTAAGAATTTCTCATCATAAAGATTTTTAGCAATAATGTGATTAAGTAATCCGTATGCAAAGGCTATGTCTGTCCCACTTCTTATGCGGTGGAATTCATCACATTTTGCTGCTGTTTTTGTAAATCTAGGATCAATACAAACAAGCTTAGCACCTTTTTCTTTGGCTCTTAAAATATGAACCATCGATACAGGGTGATTGACAGCTGGATTTGCACCAATAATTAAGATATATTTTGAAAACATCATATCGCCAAGATGGTTTGTCATTCCACCATACCCAAATGTATTTGCCACACCGGCAACTGTAGGGGAGTGTCAAACTCTTGCGCAATGATCTATATTATTAGTTCCAAAAAAAGCCGCAAATTTTCTAATGTAGTAGCTTTGCTCATTTGAACATTTTGCACTACCTAAAAACATAACCGCATCAGGTCCGCTCTCTTCGCGAATTTCTTTAAGTTTAGCAGCAATTTTATCCATTGCTTCATCATATTTTAATCGTGCCCATTTTCCATCTTTTTTCTCAAGTGGATAGCGCAATCTTGTTTCACTTCTTGCTCTATCAATCAAATCAGCACCCTTACAACAATGCCCACCTTGAGAAATAGGGTGATCTTGTGCAACTTCTTGGCGAACCCACACACCATCAACTACTTCAGCAACGATTCCACAGCCCACTGAACAATGGGTGCAGATTGTTTTGATTTTTTGAGAGTTTGGATATTTTTCCTGTAACTCTTGAGTAGTTGCAGGACGCATAGTTTTTTGACTATCAGCACCTAAAGCTACACTAGCCCCAGCCAAACTTCCAAGTGCTGTCATTTTCAAAAATGCACGCCTTGTTTGACGTCTTTTTAATGTCTCACTCATAGCTTAACCTCCTTTATTTTGCAACAGAATAATACATATCCCATTGTTTTGTCTTTTGATAAAGAATCTCTGTCTTGGGCGACTTCCCACGAACCAGATTCTCACTACTTCCCTTTTTGCTACAGCCTGCTAATGCAACACTCACACCAGCGACAGCTATTGAAGTTTTAGTAGCGTTTTTTAGGAATTCACGCCTACTCTTCTCCATTCAAGCTCCTTAAATTTGAGATTTGGGATAATCCCAAAAAGACCTTTTTAAACAAAAAAGTCTTTGTGAGATTACTCATACTTTTATGTGTAAATCTCCTCTTCAAACTTCAAAAAGCTCTCTAAAATTCTTGCTAATGCCAAATAATACTTTGAATCTTCTCTTTCATTAATCTCCTTTACTAACTGAAAAAAAGCTTGATTAACATACAAAAATACTTCTTTAGCCAAAGTTTCATCATCATTTTCTACAAGATATCTCATAAAGCCAAATAAAAAACCTAGATGCTCTTCTGTTTCTTTAAACTCCTTAGAATTCACACGAATATCACTTTTTTTAACAATCCCTCTCATTTTCAATAGGCTATCTCCACCCACACAACCCTCATAGTAATGCGATAGGTGCATTCCAACTTGCTTTCCCCCAAAAGGCAAGGCAAAAAGCCTAGAAAACTCTTCTTTAATATTTTCCATTCCATTTTGATTAATCTCATTCTCTAAAAGCAAAAAATCTGCTTCCACCACTTCATTCAAAGAAGATTGTTTAAGAATATTAATCTGTTTTTTAGCAACTTTAGCTCTATCTCCAAGCACTTCAAATACAAAGAATCCATAAAAAAAATCATAATATAAGATTCTTGCATTTTTTATGCTTATTTGCTCTTCTTTAGATAGTTTATTTAACATCTTTTACCCTTATTTTTCTGCAAAATGCTGCGCTACTTGATCTTGAAACATCACTTTTACTTTACAATCCGCACAACATTCAATAGTTCGTAATTTCTTGGGATTAGCACTAAAAGAAGCACTAAGCATTGTTTTGATTTTTTCAATAGATTTCTTTGTGGAGAAAGGCTTTTTGCATTCTACACATAAAAATGGTGCATCTTTGGCAAGTTCCCTACTTTTAAAATAGCTTGATTCTAGTCTCATTCCCTCGCGGCTAACTTCCATAATCTTTTCAGGACAAGAATCAACACAATACCCACAGGTCGTGCAAAGCGAAGGATTAAACCGCAAAGAAAAATCATCACTTTTGGCAAAAATTGCATTCACATTACAAGCCCCAACACAAGACAAACACAAAGTGCATTTATCAGCTTCTATTTTTAAATCCCCATAAAATACCGGCGCAACACTCTTAGCAATCCCAAAATTATTGTCTTTTATCATGTATTGGATTCTTTGAGCAAACGATTCACGATGCGACCTTGAATAGCGATTCTTATACAAATATGTCTCAAATGTTTGGAGCTCTTTAGCA
This sequence comes from Helicobacter colisuis, assembly GCF_023646285.1. Classification (NCBI taxonomy): domain Bacteria; kingdom Pseudomonadati; phylum Campylobacterota; class Epsilonproteobacteria; order Campylobacterales; family Helicobacteraceae; genus Helicobacter; species Helicobacter colisuis. Next base: position 35,313 of record NZ_JAMOKX010000001.1, read on the forward strand.
CAGGTATTAATTTTCTCTAGAGAATCCACAACAACAATACAATCTCTTTTGTAAATTTGCTGTGTAATATTATTAACAAAACTAATTGCCTCACTACTCTTCCCAAACACTATCATTTCATTTTGAGTGGTTTGAAGCAACATCAACAAATCATTTTCATTTAAAATTTTCAAAGTAGGCAAAATAAGCGGTGTAAGACTACTATCTAATATGATTTCTTGATTAACTAATTCTTTGTAACTTGCCACATCACACAGAAAAACTTTATGACCTTGGTATAACTCCACGATTTCTTCCAAGCCCTCTTTGGGTAATTCTTCATATTCCAAAGAACTCGTAGGACATACCCCCACACAAGCTCCACAGGCTACACAATCTACAGGCGAAAACACAAGCTCCATCAAACTATCATTAGCTCCCACACCAAAAGTAGGACACGCATCTACACATTTAGTGCAATACTTTTCGCGTCTGTGATGATATTGACAAAAATCATCCCTATAACTAATGATTTCTTTGTAAGAATATTCTCCTAGATTCTGCTTTAAAGCACTCATTAGTGAATCAGGATTATCAAAATCAGCCACACTAAAAAATCCATTAAAACGCAAAAGATTCTCATCATAGACAAACATTACCGCTTGAGAAAAGTTGTGTATTTCGCCATTTTCTAACTCAGCTTGAAAATTTCCTAAATAGCCATTAACTCTATTAATGCTACTAATCTCAAATAAAGAAACTTCAAACTCTTGACTTGCTTGTTTTTCAAAGCCTAAAACCGATGCTGCAATCCCTTCTTCTCCATCATAAAAAATAGCAAGCTTATTATCAAGCTCCAAAATTTTGCTAGAATCCAACTTAAAGTCGTCTAGAATTTCTTGTGTTTGATTGAGAATTTTCATTTTTTGTTCATAATTAATATCTGCTTTATCCAAAAGCAAATTCCCAAAAGGCAATTTTTCAATATCCATTGTGAGAATCCTAAAATTTTATTCTTAAGGCGCAAAAATAAAGTTTTGCTCTGTTTTTTTATTGAATAATTTTACATTGATACAACCTCTAAAGTCAATATTTTTTTAACATTTCAAATATATATATTTTTATATAATCACTTTAAGAAACTGATTTTTAGCTGATTTATCTTTTGAATACAGATTTTTAAGATTTGAAGTATAAATATTCTCTCCTTGTTTAAAACAAGGAGAGAATATCAAAAAAGAAAATTACGAAGAACCTTTTTCTAAAGCTTCTTTGGCATATTTTTCGCCCAATTCAAAAGCTTTTTTGTTAAGCTCTATCACTTTTGCGGGAACTTTGCTAATCATTGTATCATAAACCAAATCCCTATCCACACATTTTGTTAATGTAATAGTGATTGCTAATGCTACTACAGATTGCGTAACAACATTTCCAACTTCCTCTTTAGCAATTGTAATAATAGGAATAGGGTAAATTTTGTATTTTTTCCTATCTTCATCGTTTGGAGTTACAAGATTAGGTTCAATCACAATTGTCGCCCCTTCTTTTAAACCACCTTTGAATTGATCATAGCTTATTTGAGCAGTTGAGAGCATAAACTCCACCTCCCCATCATTAGCATAAGGATATAAAATCTCCTCATCATCTAGCAAAATATCTACTTTTGTTGGACCTCCACGCACCTGTGAAGTATAAGTAGCTGCCTTAACCCCATAACCACCATTGCGGATTTGAGCTTCTGCTAGGATCTCACCTGCAAGCAATACCCCTTGCCCACCTACACCAGTAAAACGAAGTTGCTTTCTCATTTAGCACCTCCTTTTTTAGCTTGTGCTTTTTCTTGCACCTGCTTATAAGCTTTGCAATATTCTATCTTATTTGTATCATGCAATAAAATACCAGTAGGATATTTTCCTAATTTTTCTTCATCGCTTAGGTCATCATATTTTTTCTTAGAAATAATCATATTTTCAATCCATTTAAGCGTATCAACTGCCTCACCCATTTTATTTTTTCTACCAAGATTCACATGGCAGTTACTAAAAATATCAAAAAAGCTAAATCCTTCATGTTGGAATCCTTCCACCAGAACTTTTTCAAGTTTCTTAGGATCCAATACTGATTCTCTGGCTACAAAACTTGCTCCTGCTGCACTTGCTAGATTACATGCATCAAAAGCAGGATCGACATTTCCATACTGCGCAGTAACTGTCCACATTCCCTTTGGAGTAGTAGGTGAAGTTTGTGAATTTGTCAATCCATAAATAAAGTTATTAATCAAAACATAATTAATATCAATATTCCTTCTACATGCGTGAATAGTGTGATTCCCGCCAATTGCCAAACCATCACCATCACCACCCACTACAATCACTTTTTTAGTTGGATTTGCAAGTTTAATTCCAGTGGCATATGCAAGCGTTCTACCATGAGTTGTATGAACTGTGTTACAATTAACATAAGAGGAAACACGCCCACTACAGCCAATACCACTAACTAGACATACATCATCCATATTCCAGCCCAATTTATCAATAGCTCTAACAATCGCTTTTAAAATTACACCATCTCCACATCCCCAACACCATAGTGTTGGCATTTTATCCACGCGCAAATATTCATCATAATTAAATGCCATATTATAACTCCTTTATTTTATTTGCAATTTCAATTGGTGAAAGCGGTCGCCCATTTGCTTTAGCTAGAAGTTGCACTTCTTTTTTCATTGAATGCTCAACTTCAACTACATATTGCCCCTTATTAAGCTCTGCAACCAAAATCTTATCAAATCTCTTCCCTAGCTTTTCTAATTCTTTTCTAGGAGAAGGCCATAGTGTAATAGGTCGGAATAATCCAACTTTAACTCCCTCTTTTCTTAGTCTATCAACTGCCTCTTTTGCACTTCTTGAAGTTGAACCATACGCAATCAATAAAATCTCAGCATCATCTAAGCAATATTCTTCATAAGTTACAATTTCATCTCTTTTGCATAAAATTTTATTAAACAATCTATCAATGAGGTTTTGAGAAAGAGTTGCATCTTCTGTTGGAAATCCTGTTGGTCCATGATGAAGACCCGTAATATGATATCTATATCCTTGGAAGAATGGATTTAAAATAGCTGGTTCATCTTGTGGCACATCATAAGGCTTATAAGTATTCTTATCGCCACTAAAAGTTCTGCGATTAACAATACTTTTTTGCACTTCTGCCAAATCCGGAACAACTGCTTTACCATGCATATGCCCTAAAGTCTCATCTAGCAATAAAAATACTGGGGTCATAAACTTTTCTGCTAAATTAAAAGCTCGAACTGTTTCAGTATAAGCTTCTTCTAAGCTACCAGGACACAGAGCGATAGATTGATAATCTCCGTGAGTAGGATGAGCTGCTTGAGCAACATCTCCTTGTGCAACGCGTGTAGGCAATCCAGTAGAAGGACCACCACGCATAACATTAACAATTACTAAAGGGATTTCTGCCATAAAACCATAGCCAATTTGTTCTGATTTTAATGAAATGCCAGGTCCAGAGGTCGCTGTCATTGATTTTGTGCCACTCATAGATGCTCCAAGCGCAACAGAGATTCCTCCAATTTCATCCTCCATTTGAATAAACGATCCTTTTTCTCTTGGTAAAAGAACGCTCATTTCATGTGCTACTTCGCTTGAAGGTGTAATAGGATAACCACCAAAAAACTTACAACCTGCATCAATTGCTGCATGGGCAACCAATTCATTTCCACTTGAAATAAATTCTCTACTCACTTTAATCTCCTTATAATGCCATAAAACCATTGGCTTTAATTGCTTCAGCTTTCTGTCTTGCTTCATCAGTTAGTTTTGCAAACTTAAACTCTTTCCTATCGGCAACTGCAATTGCAAAATCAGGACAATGCAACTCACATTCACAACAACCAATACAACTTTCTGGGTTAATAACTTCTACCATTTTACCCAATACTCTATGTTCATCTAAACGCATAGCAAGTGTGCCACTAGGACAAACACTTACGCACAAATCACATGCCTTACAGCGACTTTCATTAACCCAAACTGGTGTATTTTCAGGTGCTTTTAATAATCCCATACTTAACTCCTTAGAAAAATTTATTAAAATTGGCATTCACAAAATTTATTATAACCTATCATCGCCTCCTTATTAGGAATTAAAATATTCTGCTTTAAGTGCATCAATCAAATCTTGGACAGATTGGATTGATTTATCAAATTGTTGTTTTTCTTCTGGTAATAATTTCAATTCTACCACTCTTTCAATTCCATGGATTCCAAGCTCTACAGGCACTCCTCCAACCACATCACGATAACCATACTCGCCTTGTAACAAAACAGAACAAGGTAAAATCTTATGACTATCACTCATAATTGCACAAATCATTTCTGCAGTCGCTCTAGCGGGAGCAAAATAAGCCGATCCCTTTTTAAGGCAAGAGACAATCTCTGCTCCAGCATTTCTTGTGCGTTGAACTACTTCTTGAATCTGACTTTCTTCTAAAAGCTCACTCAATGGAACTCCATTTACCATACAAAAGCGAGGCAATGGCACCATATCATCGCCATGACCACCCATTACAGGCGCTACAATTTGTCCTGGCGCACATTGTAATTTTTCATAAATAAAACTAGCCATTCTCGCACTATCCAAAATCCCTGCCATTCCTAGAATCTGCCTTGGATTAAATCCCGTTTCTTGCAACATAGTATAAACCATAGCATCCAGCGGATTTGTTACCAGTATTACAATAGCTTCAGGAGAATTTTCCTTAATATCTTTTGCGATTTCACTAATTACCTTTGCATTAGCAAATAACAAATCATTTCTGCTCATTCCTGGCAATCTAGGAGATCCTGCAGCTACAACAATCACATCACAACCACCCAAATCTTTAGGCGAAGCAATCACATCTAATTTTGCAAATTTTTCTCCCACGCAAGAAGCTTGAAACATATCTAGCAACATACCCCTTGCCCTATCTTTGTCTTTATCTCGCAAAACAATTTGATAAGGTGTTGTAGCCGATAAAATGTAAGCCAAAGTTGAACCTACATTTCCCGCTCCAATAATGCCTACTCTTTTTACTCTTTCCATTCTCTTTCCTTGTGACAATATGCTTTCAATATCGCCAATGATGCACTAAGCTAAAAAGCAAAGATTTCTTTAACTTTTTATTCTGTATTTTTGATTATTTTTTCTTAAAGAAATCTTATTTTTAAGATTTTTCTTTTTATTTTTACTATTGTGAGAAATTATTTAAATGTTCCTTGTAGGTTTTTGAGAAAGAATGTGTACCATTTTTATTTCTCACAAAATACAAATAATCAACATTGGCAGGAAAAATTGCGGCTTGGATTGCCTTAAAACTAACACTTCCAACTGGCACATTTGGTATTCCATTATAACGATAAGTGTTGTAAGAGGTTGTATCATTTCGTATCATTTCTGGGGTAACTTTAGTATGAGAAAATCTACCATAATTTAACGCACCATCCATTTGCAAACGCATCTTTAATTTTAAGCGATTGTGAATCACAGCTCCAACCAAGGGCATTTCTTCTGTATTAGCCGATTCTTTTTGAATAATAGAAGCAATCGTCACATATCTAAACCACTGCTTTTGATCATATTCTCCCAAAAACTTAATTGCCCATTTTTTATGTTCTTTAAGCGAGGTATTAACCAAATAATACATTAAGTGCTTTTCGCTAATACCTTTGGGGATTTTATAGGTATTAGCCAAAATAACTCCATCTTCATAAGGTGCATATTGTCTATAAAATAACTCCAATTTTTTAGAATCAAGATTTAATTGCTTAGCAACTTCATCAATAAAAAAATACAAAGTCTCACCTGGAATCAAAGTAATATCCTCTAGTGCTGCTTTTGAGTTCATCAAGCCATACAAAAAATCCCCTTTTGTAAGCCGCGTTTGACCAATATTAAGCCAGCCACTTTGCAAATAACCAAAAAAATGCAACATATACCCATCAAATCGATTGACATCAAAATTATTTTTATCTAAATATGTTATAATCTCATTCGTTCCTCCTTGCGGAATATAAACGATTCTGCTTGAGTTAATAGGGATTTGCAAATAAAAACATAAGACTATCACTATCATGAAAAAAACATCAACCAAATTACTAAAAATTATCTTTTTCTTATCTTTTATACTAGGAGCATTCATTTTGCTCTACACCTTTCTTTATAACGGAATTAAAATTCAGCAATTAAATATTGCTGGAATTCAAATCGAGAAATTCTATCTAAGATTAGATAAAAAACTCATTTTGAAAATACAAACTTTAAATCTATCAGACATCCAAAGTTCAAGTTCCACCTCAAACGATTTAGAAGAACAAATTCAATACCTAAAAAATTTCCACTTACTTTTACAATACTTCCAAACAATCAAAATCGATCATATTATTTTCAATGATTATCAGGCTAATTTGTCTTATGATGGAGAACATTTTCTTGTCAATCTCCCACAAATTTATGCTAAATTAAATATTTTAGAAAGTTCTTCGCAAATTACAATAAATTTTGAAGATATTTATTTAAAAGAATATGGAATCTACTATCATGGTAGCGGTCAATATAATCTTATTAAGAATAATTTCGATGTTCAAGGGGAACTAAAATTCCTAGACAAGAAATCCTATAAAATCCTCACAAATTTAAATCTAAATCTTAAAGGAGATTTCAACAAAATCACCCTAAATGGTTTTAGCGATACTTTTGAAAATATTAATTTTCTACTCCCCTTACTACCACCTTTTAAAAATCAGATGCTTAAAGAATGGATTTTTGATAACTATCAAATTACTTCTGCTAAAATAAAAGAATTCTCCCTTGCGCTTCCCCTAAACTCTAAAAATCTCATTGACGATTCTTTAGAATCTCTTTATGTTTTAGGAGAAATTCAAAATGCTAAAGTAACTTTTCAAAAAGGGCTATCCCCCATTCTCTCTCCCAATATTCAGCTTACTTTCAAAAACAATACACTGGAATTTCACCCTAATCAGCCAACCTACAAAAACATTAATCTACAAGGTAGCCAAGTTGCTATTAGTAATATTTTTCAATCCCCTACTTTAGAAGTATTTATTCAAACAAAAACTCCTTTAGATGACACTATTTTAAGCCTTTTAGAGAGCTATCATATCTCACTTCCCATTAAAGCTCCAAAAGCAAAAATTGACACCAACCTAGCTTTAAAGGTTAATCTAAAAAATGATTCTGTTACTTACAAAGGCATATTCAAAGCCGAAGATGCCCAAATACTCTCTAATGCTCTAACATTTAATTCTGAATCTTTGCTTGTTAGCGCAGAAGATAATCTTATTAAAGTCTCTGCAAAAAATGTATTTTATGGAGATTTTTTACGATCGGATCTTAATTTTATTGTAAACACCAACCAAAAGACGATTAATGGAGATTTATTAGCCCATTCCTTCGTGTTAGACAAAAATTCTCCCGAAATTCTTGCGTTTCAAAATCAATTACTTCCTTTTGAAGTTGATTTTAGTAGCAATTCACAAACCTTCATAAATCTTCCCACTATCAATTTTCAAGGAATTTTGCAAGAAAACTCATCTCTAAAAATCACCAATCTCTCCTCCTTACTTCCTTTTTCCAAAATACTTAAAGAATATCAAATTTCAGGCGGTGAAATTCAAATTAACACTAAAGATTTTAAAGAGTTTGAGGGAAAATTTTTAATTCATAGCAATCAGCAATTCCTACAAGATAAAAACAATAAACCACTAGAAACTATGTTACTAAATTTTCATTACACTCCTGATAATTTGCAATTAAATAGCGATGATTCAAACTTTAAATTCCATAAAACCAAAGAAAAACGCCAACTTGAATTAATAAATCTTATTGTTGTGTTAGATAATATTCAAACTAACACTAATTCTAATGTAAATTCTCCACTTTTTGTGATTGGAAAAAATAGCCCTTTACATTTTAAGAATCACACCATATTAAACGATAATTTTTCTCTTTCAATGGTGGGAGATGAACTTAAATTCACACTTAAACACAAAAATGGCGAAGCTCAAGTCTATAAAAAAGAAGATTATATTACAATTGATGCAAAAGAATTTGGTGATGCTTTTATAAATGCTTTAGCTAATAAAAATATTGTTACACAAGGTAGATTTTCTATTAACGCCAACACCAACCCAAAAGGTGCTTTAATAGGAAAACTTAGAATCTTAAATGCTAATATTAATCAACTTAGTGTTCTACAAAATCTTATGGCTTTTATAGACACAATCCCTTCCTTACTTACTTTTAAAGCCCCAGGATTCAACAATCAAGGCTATTATCTTAAAGAGGGAAATATCACTTTTGGCTATAATCAAGATTTTTTGGCAATTGAAAATCTAGATTTTAATGGCTCATCTATTGATATTCAAGGCAAAGGCATTTTATCCTTAAAAGATCAAAAAATTGATTTTTATGCCCAGCTCATTACAGCAAAATCCCTTACTGGAATCATCAATAAAATTCCTATTGTTAATTATATTACATTAGGAAAAGAGGGAAAAATATCAACTGGTTTTTCAATCACGGGTGATCTTGAAAATCCAACTATTACAACCAAAACTGCTCAAGATATTCTCCTTTCTCCTTTTAATATTTTAAAACGCGTTATCACCTCTCCATTTGAAATTTTCAATTAACAGGAATCTATTATGCAAGATAAAAAAGTAAAAAAAGCCACAAAAAAGGAGATTCAAGCCATTAAAGCTCTTTTTTTAGAACGTTATAAAAATGCCAAAACAGAATTAGTTTATCGCAATGATTATGAATTACTCATTGCTGTGATGCTTTCAGCACAATGCACTGATAAGCGTGTTAATCTCATCACCCCTGCTCTTTTTGAACAATATCCAACTCCACAAGCTCTAAAAGATGCTTCTTTAGAGGATATTAAAAATCTAATCAAAAGCTGCTCATTTTTTAACAATAAAGCCACCAATCTAAAAGCAATGGCAGAAGTGGTTTGTGAAAGTTTTAATGGAGAGATTCCCCTTGATAGAGAGGCACTCAAAAGCCTTCCGGGTGTGGGACAAAAAACCGCCAATGTCGTTTTAATCGAATCTAAAGAAGCCAATTTTATTGCTGTTGATACGCATGTTTTTAGAGTTTCTCATCGATTAGGATTAAGTAATGCCAACACACCTTTAGGGACTGAGGAGGATTTAACAAAAATCTTTGTGGATAATCTTGCTACTTTACACCAAGCTATGGTGCTTTTTGGGAGATATATTTGCAAAGCGCTCAATCCGCAGTGTCAAAACTGCTTCTTAAGCCACCTTTGCAAGAGCAAAAAGAGCTATAAATGTTAATTATTCTGCAAATATAACAGAACTAAGCTTGTCCTCACCATAAATAGGCGTTAAAGTCTCTTGATAAGCTTCTTTCATAAAGCCATTTTTATTTAGTGTTTCAATTTCTTTATTAAGCCATTCTAGCAATTCTTTATCTCCTTTTTTAACCGCAGGAGCGATTACATCTTCATTGCCAAGCTTTGCAATCCCAACTTCAAATCCCGGATTTTCTTTTGCCCATGCAAATACCAAAAGATTATCATGCGCCAAAGCGTCTCCTCTACCATCTTTTAAGGCTAAAAAAGCTTCTGTATTTTGATCATATTTTAAAAGCTCAATTTCTGGGTGATTCTTACTAAAATAAAAATCAGCTGTTGTTCCTTTATTAACAACAAGTTTTTTACCCTTTAAGTCTTCAATGCTTTTAATAGTTCCATCTTTAGAAACTACACCCAATGCTACTTTCATATAAGGTGAAGCAAAATCTACCACCGCTTCTCTTTCAGGAGTTTTTGTGAAATTTGCCATAATCACATCAACTTTTCCACTTTTTAAAAACTCAACACGACTAGCTGCTTCAACAAGCTCAAATTTTACCTTACTAGAATCACCTAATAAATCCTTAGCAATTTGTCTAGAAACTTTCACATCAAATCCGTCATTATCGCCCTCTTTATTAATAAAACCAAAAGGTGGTTTATCACTGAAAACTCCTATTGTAATAACGCCTTTTTGCTTAATGGTCTCTAGTGAATTACTTGCATTTTGTTTAGTATCACCGCAACCTACCAATCCAAAGCCTAGAATTCCAAGCATTGCAATAAGAAATATTTTTTTCATTTTTACCTTCCATTTAATTTTTTTGGAAATGGTATTCTCTTTAAAAAATGCTTTAAATTTTATTAATAATTAATATTTTAATTTATTTTTAAAAATTAAGAGTAACGATTCTTTAGTATTTAATATATCTGCGAATCAATATCATTTTTTTGTAACAAAATCCCTGTCTCTAAATGTGGAGTATGTGGAAATTGATCAAAAAAAGCCACTTTGACAACCCTATGTGTCTGGTTTAAAATCTCCAAATCCTTAGCTAAACTTAAAGGATTGCAAGAAATATAAAGTATAGATGGAAAATCCTGCAAAAATTGACACACCTCTTCACCTAATCCCGCTCTTGGTGGATCAACCAAAACCATAGAAAAGCAATATGTCTCTAAGTTAATTTGCCTTAATCGTTCAAACTTCCTTAAACCCTTTATTGCTTCAATGCATTCTTGACCACTTAAACGAACAAAGGCAATATTATCACTTCCATTTTGCTCACATGCAAATTTTGCTGCCCGTATGGAAACTTTGGAAATTTCTGTGGCAAGAACTTTTTTAAATTTTTGAGAAAGTGGAATCGTGAAATTACCACAACCACAATACATTTCAAGCAAATCTCCACTGCTTGATGGAATGCTCTGCAATACCCATTCAATCATTTTTTCATTAATTTTGGGATTAGGCTGAGTAAAAACCCCCTCATCATAACGATAAAAATACTTTTTATCAAAAATCTCTAATGTCTCAACAACATAATCTTTATCCACAATCAATTTCACACCCTTGCTACGCCCCATAATCTCCACTTGAAAATTTTGCAAAGATTTTTTTAAAGCCTTGGCTTTTTCTAGCCAAAACTCATCAAGCTTTCTATGATAAATAAGAGTGAGCAAAATTTCATTATTTTGTGTGCTAAGCACCTCAATAGCAAAGAGCTTCTGCCTAAAATCTCTGAAATTTTCTTGATTAAGCTTTTCTTTTAAAGTTGGCAAAAACTTCTGCAAAGTTTCTAATAAATTACAACAATTCTCAATGCAAACAAATTGCCTATCTTTGCGCATTACATAGCTTATGCTATCATCTTTGTGAAAGATTCCAAGCTCACAACGAGCTCTAAAAGAATCTTGTTTTAGACTAACAACATCACATTTATTGATTCCCAAAAGTTGCTTAGCATAAGCAACTTTGGCTTCTAAGCCACATTCCTCCAAAATACTGCAACCACCGCAAACTCCAAGATATTCACAGAACACTAGCGAAAACTCTCCACCAGATTCATTGTAAGTAAATTAAAGCCATCAACCAAAATAAAAATCAAAATCTTAAAAGGCAATGAAATCATTGTTGGAGGCAACATCATCATACCCATTGCCATAAGAATTGAGCTAATTACCATATCAATTACTAAAAAAGGCAAATAAAGCAAAAAGCCAATTTGAAAGGCTGTCTTCATCTCGCTGATAATAAAGGCTGGCAAAGCAATAGTAAAAGGCACATCCTGCGCAGTTTGTGGATTCTCCATTCCTCTAATTCGATAAAACAATGCCAAATCTTTAGGGCGCGTGTTGCGAATCATAAAATCCTTAAAAGGTTGAGAAGTTCGCACAAAAGCCTCTTGATAGGAAATCTCTTTTGCAACATAGGGCTTTACTCCCTGCTCATACCCTTCTTTAAATACTGGCTCCATAATAAACATAGTCAAAATCAAAGCAAAGGAAACAAGTAGTTGTGTAGGGGGAGATTGTTGTGTTCCTAATGCTGTGCGCAAAAATGAAAAAACAATCAGAAGTCTTGCAAAACTTGTTGCCATCAAAATCAATGAAGGGGCTAAAACAAGTAGAGTTAAAACAATAACGATATTTAAAATAGCCACCAGATCTGCTGGTTCGTTAGGACCGCTAAGTGTTAAATCAATTGTTGGAATAGTTGGACTTTGCGGCAATTCAGGTGGAGCTGAAAATGCGACCACTGCAAAAAACCCCAACCACAACAACACACGCAACATCAAAAAATCCTTATTTTTCATTATTTTGCAATGTTACTGAGATATTTTTTTGAGATTGCTCATAAAGCTTTTGTTCCTTTGTCTTATCTAGTACATTTTTTACGCGATGTAAATGTCTATCTTGTGGATAAAAATGAAACTCGACTCGGCGATTTTGCGCACGATTCTCTGCATTAATATTTGGTAATAAAAAATTTGTTGCGCCCCCACCTAGAGAAGTTATTTTTTGCGGATTAACTCCATTATCAATAAGAATCTTAGCAACACTTGAAGCCCTCAAGGCACTTAAACCCAAACTATCTCGGTATTTTAAATTAGCTTTTCCCTCTACATTATCAGCATATCCAATGATATCCAAATGAATCGCTTGAGGCATTTTTTGCAAAATTAAAGCCAACCTTTTTAAAAATAAAATTTCATCAGCATTTTCAATTATTGTTTTTTCTTCATCAAAAAGCAAACGACCATTGAATCGCAAAATAAATCCATCTTTTCCATCATCATCAATCACAGAAGGACCCAAAGATACTCTAGCATCTTCTTTAAATTCTAAAATTTCACTCTCCACTTTTATTATCTCTTCAGCTGTTTCTGGGTCAGTGGTAATGTCTGCTTGTTGTTGAATGCGATTTTTACTCTCTTCAGTTTTAATTCCCCCTGATAACACACTAAGACTACCGCGGATACTCCCCTCTGCTTCTGTAAGCTTTTTGGCATCAAAAGTAACCATTGTTAAAAGAAGAATGAAAAAAGTAAGGATTAATGTAACCATATCTCCATATGTCCCAAGCCACAAAGGCATTACTTGAGGACAATCACAGGAAGGACAACGCTTTGCCATACAACAAATCCAAACAATTATTCAAATTGACTAACGCGTTGATTTGGAGGTAAAAAAGTTAGCAACTTTGCTTCTAGGGATCGTGGATTATCTCCTGCTTGAATCGACATAATCCCTTCAATAATCATTAATTTTACTAAAGCTTCATCATTGGCTCGCACATTCAAAATATTAGCTATGGGCGCACCAACAATATTACCCACCATCGAACCATAAAGAGTTGTAATCAAAGCAACTGCCATCGCAGGACCAATAGAGCTTGGATCTGACATATTAAGCAACATTGCCACCAATCCAATTAAAGTCCCAAGCATCCCATAAGCCCCAGCATATGCTGCCCAAGTATCAAAAATCCCTGCATTTGCTTTATGTCTCTCCAAAGTTCGATCTAAATCTGTTTCCAATAAGCTTCGAATGCTATCGGGCTCTGCACCATCAATTGCCATATTTAAACCACGTTTTAAAAAATCATTTTCTTCTTGATTAGATTGTTGCTCCAAAGACAAAATACCATCGCGCCTTGCTTGTGTAGAGTAATCAACCAATTTTTTAACCAATGCTGGAACATCAAAAGTCTGTGGCTTAAAAGCAACAAGAAAATAAGAGAAAATTTTTTTCATATTCTCCATCTTATAACCAATAAACAAACTCGTAATTGAACCTCCAATTGTAATTAGAGCCGATGGAATATCAATATAAGGACCAACCCCAACCCCAAGCATCATAGCCGTTCCAATCAAAATAAAAGACAAAGACATACCAATAATAGTTGCTAAATCCATAACTTTGTTGTTCCTTATTAAAAAGTTAAAGCTTTAATTTCAAGTTTTTCGAAAAATATTTTAAATTCTAAACTTTATTGTGTTAAAATTTTATTAAAATCTTCAAAATACACGGATATTTTTATGGAAACCATTCAATTATCAATTGTTATTTTAGCTGCAGGCAAAGGAACGCGTATGAAGTCGCAGACTCCAAAGGTTTTACACCAAATCTGTGGCAAAGAAATGCTTTATTACACCATCAAAGAATCTTTAAAGCTCAGTAATGATGTGAGTGTTGTGCTAGGCTATGAGGCAGATAAAATTAAAAAATCGATGGAAAAATATTTTTTAGATAAAATCAACTTCATCTTTCAAGATACAGAAAATTATCCTGGCACTGGGGGGGCACTAAAAAACTATCATCCAAAACACCAAAAAATCCTTGTTTTGAATGGAGATATGCCGCTTATTCAATCAAGCGAATTACAACAATTTCTCATTGCTAAAGGTGACATTATTATGAGTGTGATAGATCTGCCCAACACTAATGGTTATGGGCGCGTTGTAATACAAGACAATCAAGTCCAAGCCATCATTGAAGAAAAAGATGCTAATTCTGAAATCCTAGCCTTAAGCACTCTAAATGCTGGAGTTTATTGCTTTCAGAGTGAAATTTTACAAACTTACTTACCTAAGCTTAAAAACAATAATGCACAAAAAGAGTATTATCTCACCGATATTATCACTTTAGCTAAACAAGATTCTAAAAATATTATTCCTTTATCCGTAGAATTAGAAAATTTTAAAGGCGTAAATGATAAGGCAGATTTGGCTGATGCTGAAGTAATTTTGGGCAATCGAATCAAAAAAACGCTAATGAAGCAAGGCGTAATTATGAAACTACCCCACACAATTTATATTGAAGAGGGAGTTAAATTTAAAGGTGAATGCATTATTGAAAATGGAGTTAGTCTCTATGGGGATACAGAAATTATTAATTCTCATATTAGATCCCATAGCGTTATTGAATCAAGCCATGTTGAAAACAGCGATATTGGACCTATGGCACATTTGCGCCCACAAAGCATTTTAAAAAACACCCACATTGGCAATTTTGTTGAAGTAAAAAAATCCACACTTAATGGAATTAAAGCTGGACATTTGAGCTATCTTGGCGACTGCGAAGTAGATGAGGGGACAAATATTGGGGCTGGCTTTATTACTTGCAACTACAATGGAAAAGCAAAATTTCAAACCAAAATTGGCAAAAATGTTTTTATTGGTAGCGATTCTCAAGCAATCGCACCCATAACAATTGAAGATAATTGCATTATTGGCGCAGGAAGCACTATAAGGGAAAATATTAAACAGGGTGAATTATTTTTAACTCAAGGAGAAAAAATCAGAAAAGAAGGTTTCTTTTATAAATTTTTCAGCAAAAAAACATAAAAATTGCGTTACTTATTTTTAAAAATCTAAGGTTAAAATCAATGGAATTAAAGCTTAATGGTCAATTCATTGCTACCCATTCTAAAAATCTTTTAGAATTATTAAAAGAATACAAAATTGAACAAAAAAGTATTGCAATTGCAGTTAATCTTGAGGTTATCAAACAAGATCAATGGGAAAGTTATATGCTTAAAAATGGCGATGTTATTGAATGCTTCACATTTTTAGGTGGTGGCTGATTCTTACTAAACTCTTTTTCTTGAATTCACAAAACAAATATATTTTATTACTGAAGGTTATCAATGAAAATTAAAGTTGGAATAGTTGGCGTGAGTGGTTATACCGGTTTAGAACTCGTGAAAATATTGATTAATCATCCTATTTTTGAGCTTCATACACTCTGTGCTACAGAAAGTTACAGCGATATTGCCCTACTTCACCCCTCTTTAAAAAACACTCTTAGTATGCCAATTCAAGAAGCTAGAATCGAGCAAATTGCAAAAGAATGCGAGCTAGTTTTTCTAGCTCTCCCCCACCAAAAGGCAATGGAATATGTCAAAGCACTCTCTGCTAAAAATATTAAAATCGTAGATTTATCTGCCGATTACCGCTTATCAGCTGAAAAATATGAAGAATCTTACTGCCCTCATTTAGATAAGGAAAATCTTAAAAACGCTGTGTATGGGCTACCTGAATACAATCGCCATTTAATTAAGAATACCAATCTTGTTGCAAATCCAGGTTGTTATCCAACTGCCTCATTGTTAGCTATTTTTCCTTTTATGCCTTACTTAGATCCCTCTCAAACACTCTATATTGATGCTAAAAGCGGTGTAAGCGGTGCTGGAAAAAAACTTACTCAAACTTCCCATTTTGTTACTATCAATGAGAATCTTTTTGCTTATTCTCCTATCACACATCGCCATTGCCCTGAAATTAACGAACAAATCAAAAAAATTGGCAAAGTTGATTTTAAAACCCTTTTTGTCCCACATCTTATTCCTATTACACGAGGAATGTTAGTTTCTGTTTATGCAAAACTCAAAGAAGAAATTGTTCCATTAGAGATTCTTAATCAACACTATAAAGATGAATTCTTTGTCCGCATCACTAAAAATTGCGCACAAATTAAAAATGTTGCAGGAACACATTTCTGCGATATTTATGCCAAAAATGATGGTAAAGATTTATTTATCAACTCCAGCATTGATAATCTCTTGCGTGGCGCTAGTTCTCAAGCTGTTGCAAATGCAAACTTAATGTTTGGCTTGGATGAAAAATTAGGCTTACCCCAAATTGCTTATATCCCCTAATGCAACCTATTTCCATTCAGCAAGATGCCATTTTTATAGCCGATTCTCATCACCATTCTCTTTATAATAATGTCTTAGATGATTTTTTGATCTCTCTATTAAAATCAAAAAAAAGACAAATTTTTTTTATGGGTGATATTTTTGATTTTTTAGTAGGGGAAGTATCTAGAAGCATCACCGATAATCAAAAAACACTAGAGATACTTAAAAAACTCTCTTTAAAGCATGAATTACATTATTTTGAAGGTAATCACGATTTCTCTTTACAAAATCTACCTTTTTTTAAAAATATCCATTATTATCCACTTGCCAAACAACCTATTTGCTTTCTTTTTAATCAACAAAAAGCATATCTTGCGCATGGGGATATTTTTTTAAATTGGCATTATCATTTTTATGCGCACTTAATTAGAAACCACTTTATTCTCACTTTTTTAAATTGTTTTAATTCCATTTTATATCCAAAAATTCTCTCTTATCTCCAAAATAAAAATAAAATAAAATTTAATTATCCTAAAGATTTTATCAACAATAGAATCCGCAAATACCAAAAAAAACTTGGCATACATAGCGATTCTTATATTATAGAAGGACACTTTCATTTAGGGGAAATAGCAAAATTAGATTCAATTAACTATATAGGATTGCCCCTTTTTACTTGTAAAAAAACATATTTTATTGTAGAATCCAACAATTATTCTTTATCCTTCAAAACAAAGGAGTTTTAGTGTCAAATCTCGAAAAAACCGATACTTTAAAAATTGGCACCAATGAAATGGAATTAGTCGATTTTAGAATCTATAAAATCGAAAAAGGTAAGCTTTATGAAGGTGTTTATGGAATCAATGTTGCTAAAGTCAATGAAATCATACGCCTACCTGAACTCACCGAACTTCCAGGGGTGCCAGAATACATTGAAGGTATTTTTGACCTGCGCGGAGTAGTCATACCTGTAATCAATCTTGCAAAATGGATGAATGTCGAAACTCCAAAAAATAAAAAAATCAAACCCCGAGTTATTATCGCAGAATTCAATAACATTATGATTGGCTTTATCGTGCATGAAGCTAAGCGAATCCGTCGTATTAGCTGGAAAGATATTGAACCCGCGCATTTTAGCTCTTCTGCAAGTGAAAATTTAGATAAAAGCAGAGTAACAGGAGTTACAAGGATTGAGGGCGATCAAGTTTTGTTGATTCTTGACTTAGAAAGCATTGTGCAGGATTTAGGTTTTTACCACCCAGAAATTGGCTCTGATCACACTTATAATAAATTTGATGGATTAGCACTTATCTTAGATGATAGCTCCATTGCAAGAAAGATTATCAAGGATTTCTTGGAGAAAATGGGCTTTAATGTTGTGGAAGCAAATGATGGGGCAGCCGGATTGCAAAAACTAGAAAAATTATATGAAAACTACAGCGAAAATCTTGCTAAGCAGCTAAAAATTATTATATCTGATATTGAAATGCCACAAATGGATGGTTTTCACTTTGCTGCCAAAGTCAAAGAAGATCCGAGATTCTCAAAAATCCCTATTATTTTCAGCTCTTCAATTAGCGATCAATTTAGTGAAAGTCGTGGCAAGGAAGCAGGTGCAGAATCGTATCTTGTTAAATTTGATGCCAACAAATTCCATGAAGAAGTTTCACGGATTGTTAGCAAATACAATCAAGAATTAAATAATGCTTAAAATTTCAAATCTATCAAAAAAGGAAAAATAAATGGATGAAATGCAAGAAATATTAGAAGACTTTTTAATCGAAGCTTTTGAGATGATAGAGCAACTAGATCAAGATTTGGTGGAACTAGAAAACAGACCAGAGGATTTAGAATTGTTAAATCGTATCTTTAGAGTAGCACACACTATTAAAGGTTCGGGATCGTTCTTAAACTTCTCAGTCCTAACCCATTTAACACACCATATGGAAGATGTTTTAAACAAGGCAAGACATGGGGAGTTAGTCATTACTCCCGATATTATGGATGTTGTCTTAGAATCAATTGATTTTATGAAAAAATTGCTTAATGCAATTCGCGATACAGGAACAGATGCTAACACTGGATTAGATTCAGATATTGCTAATGTTGTAGCGCGTCTTGATGCAATCTCTAAAGGAGAGTCTCCACAAGAAACAGCACCAGCCGCACAAGAAACTCCAAAAGCAGAAGAATCCGCACCGCAAACCGCACAAGAAGATGAAGAAGAATTGGATTATTCTAATATGTCCCCTGAAGAAATTGAAAGCGAGATTGAAAGGCTACTTAATAAGCGCCAAGAAGAAGATAAGAAAAAACGAGAAGAAAAAAAAGCTAAAGGTGAAGTTAGCGATGTTCAAGCTCCAAAAGAAATTACAGAAACTCCAGCGGTAGCCACACAAGCCCCAAAACCCTCTCCAAAACCTGCCGAACCAAAGCCACAGGCAAAGTCAGCGCCACGACAAGATGACAATAAAACACTTGCCACATCTGTAGAGCAAACTATCCGCGTTGATGTTAAGCGATTGGATAGCTTAATGAATTTAATTGGTGAATTAGTCTTAGGTAAAAATCGCTTAATTAAAATTTACAATGATGTTGAAGAGCGCTATGAGGGAGAAAAATTTTTAGAAGAGCTTAATCAAGTCGTTGCTTCCGTATCTATGGTAACAACAGATATTCAACTTGCGGTTATGAAAACAAGAATGTTACCTATTGGAAGGGTGTTTAACAAATTCCCTAGAATGGTGCGCGACCTTTCAAGAGAACTTGGAAAAAATATCGAATTAGTTATTAGTGGTGAAGAGACAGAACTTGACAAGTCTATTGTAGAAGAAATTGGGGATCCATTGGTGCATCTAATCCGAAATGCTTGCGATCATGGAGTTGAATCCAAAGAAGAAAGAATTGCAGTTGGCAAAAAGGAACAAGGAACTGTTGAATTAAAAGCCTATAATGAAGGAAATCACATTGTCGTCGAAATCACTGATGATGGTAAGGGAATGGATCCAGTAATCCTTAAAGCCAAGGCTGTTGAAAAGGGGATAATTAGCGAAAGAGAAGCAGATAGTATGACTGATAAAGAAGCCTATTCTCTTATTTTTAAAGCCGGTTTTTCTACAGCAAAGGTTGTAACCAATGTTAGCGGACGCGGTGTAGGTATGGATGTTGTAAAAACAAACATTGAAAAACTTAATGGAATTATTGATGTTGATAGCACTTATGGAGAAGGAACTACCTTAAAGCTAAAAATTCCTTTAACACTTGCTATTATTCAATCCTTGCTTGTTGGAGTGCAAGAGGAATATTATGCTATTCCGCTTGCCTCTGTTATAGAGACCGTTAGAATCTCTCAAGATGAAATCTACACTGTTGAAAATAAAAGTGTATTGCGCCTAAGAAATGAAGTGTTGCCTCTAGTGCGTTTAGCGGATATTTTTGGGGTTGATTCGGTATTTGACAATGCAGAACAAGCCTATGTTGTCGTTATAGGATTGGCAGAAAATAAAATTGGGGTGATTGTAGATTTCCTCATTGGTCAAGAAGAGGTTGTTATTAAGTCGCTTGGTTCTTATCTAAAAGGAACAGAAGGTATTGCAGGTGCTACAATCCGCGGAGATGGTAGAGTAACGCTTATTGTAGATATTGCTGCAATGATGCAAATGGCAAAACAAGTTAAAGTTAGTATTAGCAAGCTTGCTCAAGAAAGTGAAACTAAAAAAGAAAAAAATTCACCTAGTGATTACCAAGTTTTAATTGTTGATGATTCAATGACAGATCGAGCGATTATGAAAAAATCTCTTAAACCATTAGGAATTAGCATCTCAGAAGCAACAAACGGTATGGAAGCTCTTGAGATTGTTAAAAATGGTGATAAAACCTTTGATGCTATTTTGATTGATATTGAAATGCCAAAAATGGATGGATATACTCTAGCAGGAGAGATTAGAAAATATGCTAAATTCAAAAACCTTCCTCTCATTGCTGTTACAAGCAGGACAAGTAAAACCGATAGAATGCGCGGAGTTGAATCAGGAATGACAGAATACATCACTAAACCTTATTCACCAGAATATTTAATGAATGTTGTTAAAAGAAATATTAATTTAACTATGGAGGTAACCGAATAATGAGCAATCAATTACGCGATGTTCTACAAAAACAACAAGAGCAAAAAAAACCAGCATCTGAAGCTGAAAATATTATTCAGCTTGTTGCCTTTGTGGTTGGATCAGAAGAGTTTGCTGTGCCAATCCTAAGTATTCAAGAAATTATTAAACCATTAGAATACACAAGGGTTCCGGGGGTTCCAAACTATGTTTTGGGTGTCTTTAATATGCGTGGATGGGTTGTGCCACTAATTAACTTACGCTTGAAATTTGGACTACCTTATGAAAAACCAACTGAGGATACACGCTATATTGTTATACGCAATCAAGAAGAAAGAGCAGGTTTTGTAATAGATCGCCTCACAGAGGCAGTTAGAATTAAAGAATCTGACATTGATCCAACTCCAGAAACCATTAGTCAAGATGAAAATCTCATCTATGGAGTTGGAAAACGAGATGATAGACTCATTACAATTTTACGTCCAGAAGAACTCCTTAAGCGCACTTTTTAATGCAGAATCTCTTTTTTCTGCATTATTTGCCTTTATAACTCACTCAATCACTTCTCATACTTACTTTTTATAGCTTCTTGTATGGAAGAATTATCTCTTCAAAGTTTTCTCCACACAATCAACCATTTCTTTTACTGCATTGATACTACATTCATTTTGCAGGGATTGACTAATTTGCTTTATATTTTGTTGAGATTGTAATAAAATATCCCACAAAATTTCACAAGATAAATCTTTCTCTTCGCACAAAAATCCCAAATTCTTTTCTTTTAAAAAATTTGCATTAAAATATTGGTGATTTGCAGCTGCATAAGGGTAAGGAATAAAGAGTGTCATCAAGCCATTAGCACACAATTCCCACAATGAGCTAGCCCCTGCCCTTGAAATTGCAAAATCACAAGCCCCAAAAATCTGTGGCATAAATTTACAAAAATCAAACACCGCCACATCAAAATTACCCTGTAGATCTTTTGTGTTACTTATATGGACAACTTTTAAAGGCATTTTTTTATACTCATACAACACTCTTTGAAAATCACTTTTTCCGCATTGATGATAGAGTTTAATACCTCTTTTTTTTAGCTCTAGGGCAACTTCTAAAGCAAAATTATTAATTGCTTGTGCTCCTTGTGATCCACCCATAAATAAGATATTTTGTATTTTATCTCTTACTCTAAAATATTTAAAAAAATCTTTTTGTACGGGATAAAATTTAATCAAAGAATCCTTTGAATAAGAAGAAAAAAAAAGCATCGCATAAGGCTTTAAAATTTTATTTAGGCGACCTATTTTAGCATTTTGCTCATGAATTACCAGTGGGATTCTTAAAAAAACTGCGCCAAAAGCTGCAGGTGCTGCGGAATATCCCCCAACAGAAAAAACAAAATCAATCTTTTTGGATTTTAAAATCTTACTTGCTAATAAAAAAGCTTTAAAATGTGAAAATAAAGCAAAGATTTTTTTAAATCCTTTTTGATTCACCACTCCACCTGTTTGCAAAAAAAACTTTTTGGCAAGCCTTTTGTCCTCTTCAAAATAAGCTCTATCTTGACCCCTAATAGATCCCATAAAAAAACAAGTGTAACCTCGCTGATGAAATTCATCCAAAAACGCTCTAGCAACACTTAAATGACCGCCTGTTCCACCGCCTGTAATCATAATATTCATAATAATAACCTAATATTTTTTTTGTAATTCTAACACAGCCCAAATTAAAGATTTTATAGTAATAGTGTATCATTTTATTTGATTTTTTCTAGAAAGTTTAAAAAATTTAATACTTTATGGTAATAATTCTCTTAAAAAATGATATGATAGGGTATTTTAATTTTAAGGAATAAAGAATGGATAATTTAGAAAATGTCTTTGATATAAAATCTCTTACTATGTCTGTCTTAATGACTCCTACTATGGCAAACTTCAAAGGAAGAGTGCATGGTGGTGATTTACTAAAATTGCTTGATCAAGTTGCCTATGCTTGTGCATCAAGATATTGTGGTGAATATGTGGTTACACTTTCTGTTGATAGTGTTACCTTTAAATATCCCATTGAAGTGGGAAATCTTGTTACTTTTCTTGCTTCAGTTAATTACACTGGCACTAGTTCTCTTGAAGTGGGAATTAAAGTCATTGCAGAAGATATTCACAAAAGAATCGTGACACACACTAATAGCGCCTATTTCACAATGGTTTGTGTCGATAAGAATGGCAAACCAATTGCTGCTCCAAAACTAGAACCCAAGACACCAGCTGAAATTCGTCGCTACAATAACGCAAAGAAACGCAAACAAGCAAGAATTGAGCTCTCCAAAAAAAATTAAATATGCTATAATTCCCCTTTTAGGGGAGATTAATGCCAAAAAAACAGCAAATCAATGATATTCGGCTCAATATTATTAAATATCAATTTAGTAATTTTTGCAAACATAATCCTAAAGCATTAGCACTGATCTTTAAAGCACTCATTAAGAGCGAAAGTGTCGCACAAGACAATAAAAAATCAAAACCCCAAAACAAATCAACAAATTTAGCAGAATCTAAAATAGTTAATCAAAAGACCAATCAAGAATCAACCATTCATCTTGATGATCTACAGTTAGATATACCCCTACCAAAACCACCTTTAAATATAGAGGGCTAATTTTATACACCAAGGAAATAAAATGCAGTTTCATATTGTTTTACACCAACCAAGGATTCCACAAAATACCGGAAATATTGGGCGACTATGTTTTGCTAGCAATAGTATTTTGCATTTGATTCATCCACTAGGCTTTAGCATCACACAAAAAGAACTTAAACGCGCTGGAATGGATTATTGGGATCATCTTAAGGTTTATGAATGGGAGAATCTCTCAAGCTTTATGGAATCAAACCTTTTAGAAATTCCACATTTCTATCTTACTACCAAAAGTCAAATACCCTATTACAATGCCCCTTTAAAAAGAGGTGCTTATTTGCATTTTGGGCGTGAAGATGCAGGATTAGATTCTGCTTTGCTTTCACGCTATCAAGATTATTGTTACACCATACCTATGCAAAATAACGCAAGAAGTCTAAATCTAGCAACAAGCGTTGGAATCGTGCTTTATGAAGGGATTCGCCAAAGAGATTTTATTCCATCACCAATCGCTTAATAAGCATTTCAGTTCCTTTTACAATTTTTACTCCCTCATTTTGACATAGCGGACATTTGGTGTAGCAAATCTCTACAACTTGACTTTGCTTTTTGCAAAACTCGCAAAATACTTCCACTTCTACTTCCTCTACCAAAAGCTTTGCTCTCTCACACACGCTTCCAATCTTAAACTCCTCAAATGCCCTCTGCAACAACACCGCATTAACCCCACTGCGTCGCCCAATCTCCAAATAAACTTCCACAACTAACTTAGCATCATTTTCTTTAGCAATTCTTTCACAATTTTCAATCAACGAAGACACAATAGAAAACTCGTGCATAAAGATTCCCTAATATTTTTATTTCATTTTAAAAATAAATTTTAGCTTCTTAAGTGTAAAATATCGCTTTTATTTTTCAAAAAACACTCCAAAGAGGGTAATATATGAGACATTTTTTAACTTTGGCAGATTTCAGCAAACAAGAAATTTTAGAAATCTTAGACATAGCAAAATCTCTTAAAAAAGACTTAAAGGCAGGAAAATATAGCAATTTATTAGAGAGAAAAACGCTTGGTATGATTTTTGAAAAAAACTCCACAAGAACTCGCGTTAGTTTTGAAACTGGAATCTATCAATTAGGCGGACAAGGGATTTTTCTCTCCAGCAATGAAACACAACTAGGAAGAGGAGAGCCTATTAAAGATACTGCTAGAGTGCTTTCATCTATGGTGGATTTGATTATGATGCGAACACACGAACACGCAAGATTAGAAGAGTTTGCTC
The DNA here is from genome assembly GCF_023646285.1 of Helicobacter colisuis. Classification (NCBI taxonomy): domain Bacteria; kingdom Pseudomonadati; phylum Campylobacterota; class Epsilonproteobacteria; order Campylobacterales; family Helicobacteraceae; genus Helicobacter; species Helicobacter colisuis. Next base: position 59,862 of record NZ_JAMOKX010000001.1, read on the forward strand.
ATTACTCTAGCATCCCTGTAATTAATGGTTTAAGTGATAGTTTTCACCCTATGCAACTTTTGGCAGATTATCTAACTATGCAAGAATGCCAAAAAGATAAAGACCCTATCGTAACTTATGTAGGAGATGGAAATAATATGGCACATTCTTGGCTTATACTTGCAGCAAAAATGGGATTTGAGTTAAGAATTGCTTCTCCTAAAAATTATGAAGTATGTCCAAATATTTACCAAAAGGCTCAAGAATTTGCTAAAATTTCAGGTGCAAAATTAATTTTAACCAATAACCCGCAAGAAGCACTTGAAAATGCTGATGTTATCACTACTGATACTTGGGCTTCTATGGGGCAAGAAAGCGAAAAAGAGGCGAGAAAAAAAGCTTTTGAGGGCTATTGCATTACCAAAGATTCAATGCAATTAGCAAAGCCTGATTGCATTTTCTTGCATTGTTTGCCTGCATATCGCGGACAAGAAGTTAGTGAAGAAGTCCTAGAATCTTCACAAAGTAAGATTTTCTTAGAAGCAGAAAATCGCTTACACGCACAAAAAGGAGTTATGGTTTGGCTACACCAAAACCGCTAACAAAGCATAAAAAGGCTAATGGCTATCAAGAATTAAAGCAAGTATTAATGGAAGCAAAAGAGAATATCTTACCCCTTCCACAAACGCTAGAGCTTTCTAGAGAAAAAGATTTTGTAGCTTGTTGCTTTAGGGATTCTAACAACAAAAAATACTACCTTCTTTCTGATTCTTGTATCAATTCTCTTATAGAATCAGCCAAAGAGCTTGAGAAAAACAAATATCTTTTTAAACTAGAGCAAGAAATATACAAAAATATGCCTATTGATTTTGAAGATGTATGGTGCATTGCCCTAAAAGAATTGGCAGGGAATTTTAATAAAAATCCCAAAAATCTTATTAAAAATATCCGAAAACGCTACCCTTATTTGTTTATGGATTTTAATCTATCATTAAACCAAACTTATTGAAGGTTAAAAATTTGAAAGAAACTATTGATTTTAAAAAATTTGCTAAATTTTCCAAACCAGGTCCTCGCTACACAAGCTATCCTACTGCCGTAGAATTCAATCAAGACTACACCTATGATTCTTACATACAAGATTTACAAAAAGATACAAATCCCCTTTCGCTTTATGTGCATTTGCCTTTTTGTCGCAGTGCTTGTTATTTTTGTGGTTGCAATGTGATTTACACAAGTAAAGAAGAAAACAAAACACTCTATTTAGAAATTCTAAAAAAAGAACTACAAATCCTAAAGAATACATTGGATTGCACCAAGGAAGTTTGTCAGCTACATTTTGGAGGAGGAACACCTACTTTTTTTCATGCTAAAGAGCTTGAAGTTTTAATACAAATGTTAAAAGAGACTTTTCCAAACTTCCATAACGATGCAGAAATCGCCTGTGAAATCGATCCAAGATTCTTCAACAAAGAACAAATGCAAGTGCTTAAAAATGGAGGCTTTAACAGACTTAGCTTTGGGATTCAAGATTTTAATCCCAAAGTGCAAGAAGCAATCCACCGAATCCAGCCTTTCTCGTTAGTTCAAGATGCCATTAGCATTGCTAGAGATTTTGGCATTAGCTCAATTAATTTTGATCTTATTTATGGATTGCCTTATCAAACACTTGAAACTTTTCAAGAAACTTTGTCCCAATGCCTTAAGCTTAATCCAGATCGCTTTGCGATTTTTAATTATGCTCATGTGCCTTGGATTAAAAAAACAATGAGAAAAATAGATGAGACCACACTTCCAATACCCGAAGAAAAGCTTAATATCCTAAAAAGCACCATACAACATTTACAAGAAAATGGTTATAAAATGATTGGTATGGATCATTTTGCAAAACCTGATGATGAGCTTTTTAAATCCATTCAAAAAGGACAATTGCGGCGCAACTTCCAAGGCTACAGCACCAAAGGAGGGACCCAAACTATCGGGATTGGCTTAACTTCTATTGGGGAGGGCATGGATTATTATGCTCAAAACCACAAAGATCTCCCCTCTTACAAAAAAGCCATTGATTTAGGTATTTTGCCATTCTCCAAAGGAATCAAGCTAAGCCTTGATGATAGGATTAGAAAGTCCGTTATTATGCAGCTTATGAGTAATTTCAAATTAGATTTCTCAGCCATTGAAAAGCAATTTGATATTAACTTTAAAGAATATTTTAGTGAATCTTTAAAGGAATTAGAGATTTTTGCAGTAGAAAATTTAATTACAATTCACAACAATGGTATTGAAGTAAGCCCAACTGGCACTTTGCTTATCCGAAATATTGTAATGGCTTTTGATGCCTATATTAAAAAGTTTAGCCCCAATCAAAAAATCTTTAGCAAAACAATCTAAGGCGTAAAATGAAACATTTTAAGGATTATAATTATTTAAAAACAAGTGATGCCTGCGTTAAATGTGGCAAATGCCTTCCAGATTGCACAATCTTTAATATCAATGGCGATGAAGCTACTTCTCCAAGAGGTTTTATTGATTTATTGGGTGCTTATCAAAGAAAAGAGATTCCGCTTGATAAAAATGCTAAGAATATTTTTGAGACCTGTTTTTTATGCACCACTTGTGTTAGTGTATGTCCAAATTCTCTCCCAACAGACACACTTATTGAGAATATTCGCTATGAAATTGCCCAAAAATACGGAATTACTTGGTTTAAGAGAATATTTTTCTACCTTTTAAAGCATCGTAAAATAATGGATTTTAGTATGAAATTGGGCGCATTTTTTACACCCTTGCTTTTCCAAAAAACAAGCGATAATCATTCTATAAAACCGCGTTTTAAACTCCCCTTTATCTCTAATAGAATCTTTGGATCCATTCAGACTAAAAGTTTTTTAAATTCCCACAAAGAAAATCTCATTTATAACAAAGACAACCCCAAAAAAGTTGCCATATTCATTGGCTGTTTGGGAAATTATAATTATAAAAGCGTAGGAGAATCGCTTGTATTTATACTCCAAAAGCTAGGGATTAACACAATGATTCCAAAAAAACAAAAATGTTGTGGTGCTCCTGCTTATTTTACAGGTGATTTTGAAAGTGTCAATCAACTCATCATAGAAAATGTCGCCTACTTTGAAAGCTTCATTGATGAAGTAGAGGCGATTTTGATTCCTGAAGCTACTTGTGCGGCAATGATTTTGGAAGATTGGGAAAGGTTTATGGAGAAAAACCCAAACTACAAACAAAGAATCCAAAAATTACTACCTAAAATCCATATGGCAACCCATTGGCTTATGCACAATACAAATCTCAAAGAGTATCTCTCCACTCTTCCAAAGTTACAAGAAACATTCACTTATCACGATCCATGCCATGCAAGAAAAGTGCTTGGTATCTGGAAAGAGCCACGCGAATTACTTTGTCAAAATTACAATTTAATTGAAATGGAAGATTCTAATGCTTGCTGTGGTTTTGGTGGTGTTACAATGCAAACAGAAAAATTCAATCTAGCAAGTAAAGTGGGAAATAAAAAGGCTCAAATGATTAACAAAACACAAGCTAAATATGTTGTAGCAGAATGTAGTGCATGTCGTATGCAACTCAATAATGCTCTCCATCAAGAAAAAGTCAAAACGCTTTTTGCACATCCTTTAGAGCTAATTCAAAAGATTATTAAAGCCTCTGCGATTTAATTTTTTTTAAATTATTTTATATTAGAATTTTGCACTTTATATAAAGGAGTTATGTATGATAGGAAAAAATTTATCCCTTAAGGGTCAGCTTTTCATTGGCTTTGGTATCATTTTGGCTTTTATTATTATCATTGCAGCTACAGGTTATATAAAAATCAAATTTGTAGATAATACACTCACAAAAATCAGCGATGATAATGCGGTTAAACAACGCTATGCAATTAACTTTAGAGGGAGTGTGCATGATCGAGCAATCGCTGTTAGAGATGTTGTTTTATTAGAAGATTCAGTTGAGCTTGAAGCAACACTTAATCAAATCAAGAAGCTAGAAAACTTCTACCGCGATTCAAGTGAAAAAATGGATCAAATCTTTCAAAATCCTATTATGGTTGATGACAAAGATAAAGAGATCTTAAGTCGTATTAAAAAAGTAGAAAGTATTACGATGCCTTTAATTCGCAATATTATCGAACTTAAAGCAAATGGGGATCTAACAGCTGCACACAATATACTTCTTTCCCAAGCAAGGGGTGCTTTTGTTCAATGGTTAGCAGTTATAAATGAATTTATTGATTACCAAGAAGCAAAAAATCAAGCTCTTACTATCAGCGCTAGAGAGGAAATAGGAAACTATCTTAGCCTTGTTTTATGGTTGGCTGGAATCTCTTTTGTAATTGCAATTTTAATCGCTATTTATATTACAAAGCTTATTATTTCATCATTAGGTGGTGAACCAAAAGAAGCAGTTAAGGTAGTTTTAAGTATTGCTAATGGAAATTTAAATACTCCTATTCATACCAATTATCAAGAAAGCATGTTGGCTTCTGTCGAACAAATGCAAAAGAAGCTTAAAGAAATTGTTTCAGAGGTTATGAATTCTTCAATAGAGCTTAATGAGCGAGCTAGTGAAGTAGCCAATAGTTCTGAAGAAGCAAAAGCTTCCTCTTATAGACAACTCAATAGCTCTGAAGATTCGGTTCAAAAAATTGAAGAAGTTGTTGATGCAGTAGCTTATGTCTCACAAATAGCAAAACAAACAGAAGAAAACTCCGGAATCACTACAAGCCTTTCTAATAAAGGTATTGAAGCAATGAAAACAACTATTAACGAAATTGAGAAAATTACCCAAACCGTTTCCTCATCTTCAGAACATATTCGAATGTTAGAAAAACACTCTCAAGAAATTAGCGGTAGTGCTGAACTAATCAAAGAAATCACCGATCAAACTAATCTCCTTGCACTTAACGCAGCTATTGAAGCTGCAAGAGCTGGTGAGGCTGGAAGAGGATTTGCAGTTGTTGCTGATGAAATAAGAAAACTCGCTGAACGCACAGGTGTTGCCACCTCTGAAATTGCACGCATGATAGAAGTAATTCAAAATGAAACACAAACCGCAGTTGAAGCTATCCAAACTGCTGTTCCACAAGTTGAGAAAGGAATGCAGTTGGCTAATGAAGCAAGTGAGATACTAGATCAAATTAACTCCCAAGCAACCGATTCACTCAACAAGGCAAGAGAGGTAACTAGTGCTGCAGAAAAACAAACTGTAAATATGGAAAATCTTGCCAATGATTTAAAAGAAATTTCTGAAACTTCAAGAAATACGGCTAATTCTATGGAAAATAACACAAAATCTGCCCAAACACTAAAAGAAATTTCATCGATCTTAAAAAATCATATCAATCACTTTAAACTATAAACTTTTTTCTCCCATATTTATGGGAGATTTATAAAATTTCACTATAATTTCATTTTTTAAATCATAAACAAGAAAGGCTAAATTTGCGTAATGTCGCTTTGATACTCTTGGGCGCTGGTGATAGCAGTCGTTTTAAGTCTCAAAAAAGCCCCAAAAAACAATGGTTGCGCATTGATGAGATTCCGCTTTGGCTCAAAGTTGCCAAAGAAGTTACTAGCTATTATCCTTTTAGCAAGTGCATCTTAAGCATTAAAGAAGAAGAAAAAAGATACACACAGAAATATCTTAATTCTTATAATTTGGATTTTATTCTCACCAAAGGTGGAAAAACGCGACAAGAATCATTACAAAATGCTCTTTTAAAAGTGGAAGAGGAATGGGTTTTGGTAAGTGATATTGCTCGATGCAATATGCCAAAAAGTATTTTCACTAAAATACTCTCCTCTACTAACCAATCTGATTGTGTTGTGCCCTATTTAAGTATTCCAGATACCATTGCTTATGATGATAAGACTTTACAATACCTAAAAAGAGAAAAGCTTAAAATCATACAAACTCCACAGCTTAGCAAAACCAAAATCTTAAAAAAAGCCTTACTTAAAGGGGATTTTACTGATGAAAGTAGTGCCATTTCTTCTTATGGCGGCTTGATTACTTTTGTAGAAGGCTCCAAAGAGGGCAATAAGCTTACATACCTTGAAGATTTAAATTCCCTTCCACTTCCCTCACCAAGCCCTAAAAACATTATAGGGTTAGGAAGCGATATACACGCTATGAAATTAGGAAATGGTATTGTCTTAGGTGGAGTTATGATTCCTTGCGAATATCAACTCATAGCTCACAGCGATGGTGATGTTTGCTTACACGCCTTAAGCGATGCCATTTTGGGCGGGATTGGAGCGGGAGATATTGGCGAATGGTTTCCTGATACCGATGATGCCTATAAAAATGCTGATTCTGCACAACTACTACAAAAAATCGCTGATTTCGCTCTAGATGTAGGATATAGCATTAAGCAAGTCGATCTCACTATCTTTGCACAAAAGCCAAAAATTTCGCCCTACAAACAAGCCATAGAAAAGCGCATTGCAGAGATTTTGGGTATTCCGCTTTTTTATGTTAATGTTAAAGCCACTACAACAGAAAAACTTGGTTTTGTTGGTAGAGAAGAAGGTATTATGGTTCAAGCTAATGTTGTTTTAGAATACTTTAATTGGAAAAAATTATTATAATGAGGTTGTTATGGAAATTTTAATTGTAGAAAACGAAGTCTATTTAGCACAAAGCATTGCTTCAAAATTAAGTCACTTAGGCTTTAATTGCGAAATTACTTCAAGTATACAAGAAGCATTAGATCAAGATAAAGCCGATATTGTTTTGTTATCCACAAGTATTTCTGGGCAAAATTTTTATCCCCTTATTGAAAAATTTTGCAATTCAATTATCATCTTAATGATACCTTATATTAATGATGAAACTGTAACACGACCATTGCAAGCTGGAGCAAACGATTATATTGTAAAGCCTTTTATGATTGATGAATTAGTAAGAAAAATTGAACAGCACAATAGCTTTAAGCACTCTCAAAAAGAAATTGCCTTTTATCGCGATTATCTTTGCAATTCTTTATTGACTTCCTCCTATGCTATTAATTCTAAAATTTCATTTCCCCTTATTATTAAGAGCACTTCTCAAAAAACTATTGATATGTGCGTGGCTAATTACGCTATCCACAAAAAACTTCCCATTAATTTTCTTTCGTTTTATGAAATTCCTGACTATAACAAATTAATCAAGGCAATTTCCAAGCAGAAGCTAAACTATGTTATTGGCTTTGAAACTCTTTCTAGAGAAAACAAAGAAAATTGCATTAGACTCTTAAAAAATATTCCAATTATTTTCTCATCTCTCAATGGGGATATGTCAGATTTTGCCAATGTTTATGAAATTGAAACCAAAGATATTTCTCAAGGATTCCATGAAGAGATTTTAAGTGTTGATGAGTATGTTAAAGCAATGATTTTAAACTTTGAAGACAAATACCCTGATACAGAATTAAGCAAAAAGCTAGGAATGTCAAGAAAAAGTCTATGGGAAAAAAGAAAAAAATATGGAATCACCAAGAAAAAATAAAACTCTCTTTATAGATAAGGAAGCTTTGTTTGCGCTGTATTTATGCAAAGAAGGACTTTTAGCACCCATTAATCATCTTATGAATGAAAATGAAATGCAACAGAGCGAAAAGAATCAAATTCTTCCTCTTTCTTTTATTTTAGCTCCCGCTGGAAAACGCAATCAAGAAATTCTACAAAATGTTTCCAAAGGAGAAACTTTAAGTCTCATTTGTGATCATCAAGTGTGTGGTGAACTTGTTGTTGATTCTACTTTTTGTATTGACAAAAAACAAAGACTTATGCAAATCACAGGTGGCGATATTTACTCTAAAAAAGCACAGGATATTTATAAAAGGCTTGGAGATTTTGCAGTTTGTGGAGACTATGAGCTTTATCCTCAAATCACATACCCTATAAACAAAGGCATAAAAGAAACCATTTTGCAAATTAAAAAAAATATCCAAGCTTCTAGTATTACTGCTATGATGCTTGATGTCTCTCCTATTACTCGAATCCATGAGAGAATTTTTCGACTTATTTTAGACGAAAATGAACTTTTAGTTTTATTTTTATTTAAAAAGCAAAAAGAAGACTTACTAAGCTTCCAAATCCGAAAACAATGCTTAGAGTATGTCATAGAAAATTATCTCCCAAAAAATCGTATTATTATTTTCCCCCTTAATGATATTTATCTTTTTGAAGGAACACACGGAATCTTGCTTAATGCAATTATTTCTCAAAACTTAGGTTGCGATAAAATGGTTATCGGTGAAACTCACCCCAATCTCGCCTTTTATTATGAAAAGCAAAAAGTATATTCTGTTTTTGATACTACCAAAGAAATCAAAATAAGAATTAAGTTTTTAAGTGAATTTGTTTATTGTCAGCAATGTAAAACTATCGTGAGCGTCAAAACTTGTCCCCATGGCAAACACCATCACATTAACTATCATGCAAGATTCATTCAAGGTATCTTGCAATCCGGACTTATTCCGCCAACTATTCTTGTACGCAAAGAAGTTTCAGCAAAAATTCTTGCTTACCTTTTCCCAAATCGTTTTAGCAATCTCATTAAGCAATTTGGAACAATGTTTGCAGACAATGGAATCATCGCTGAACAAAACGAGGAAGATTTCTATATCAAGCTCTCTTTACTCTATCAAACTCATTCTCTCAATTAGGACTTTTTCATGCAAGATAAGAATTTCTTTTTACAATTCCAAAATACCAAAGATTTTTTATGTAAAATGTATCTCACCCTTTTTTTTAGTGGTTTAAGCAAAAAAGCTCCCGGCACTCTTGGGACACTAGTAGCACTTCCTTTTGGCTGGGCTATTGCTTATTTTATTGCACCTAGCACTTTATTTTTACTTGCCTTACTTGTAAGCGTGATTGCTATTAAAATAATTGATAACTATGAAAGTCAAGGTTTAAATCACGATAGGCAAGAAATAGTGATTGATGAGCTAGCTGGGGTTTGGATTAGTATTGCTATGATAGGACACACTTATTTTGCCCTTATGCTTGCATTTATTCTCTTTCGCATTTTTGATATTTGGAAGCCCTCAATCATTGGTAGAATTGATAAAAATACTAAAGGCGGTCTAGGGGTTATGGGGGATGATTTATTAGCAGGTTTTTTTGCAGGATTATTAGGATTAATTCTTATTAAACTTCTCTCTCAATTCCAAACTTTTGAAAACCTACTAAAGCTTAGCTTTTAGGTTTTTTAAATAATAAAAAAATCTCCAAAATAATAAATAAAAAGATTCCATACAAAAAGTAGCTAATCTTTTTTTCCGAATCTTTTAACATATTTTGTGCATAAAATTGCTGACTTAAGGTGGCTAATTCCAAACTTGTCAATAATCCATTATCCCCTTCTAATGCCACCAAAAGCTTTTGATTATTTTCTAAAAATGCTTCAACATTACGCAAAATAAAAGTTTGATTAGCATCATTTAAAAAACTCTCCATTTTCACCACAAGATTTCCACTTCCAAAATAAATATCATCAAGCGTTGAATTATCTTTATTTTGCACTACCATAGAAACAGCAAAGTCTCTCAAAACATTATGGATTGTTAAAAGCTGATTAATACAAAATCTAAGTTCCATAAAATTTTCGTAATTATTTCGTTTTAAGACATAATTTGTTGCAGCAACTTGCGATAAAAATACTATGCGTTGTGCTAAGAATCTTTGTTTTCCGCTAATATTAATATAATACAGCAAAGTATCTTGTTTTTGTGAAATTTCTTTTATATAAAAATAACAATAAACCGCACTGCCACACAAACAACACAAAAGCGCCAAATGCGCTAATAAATTTTTCTTACAATTACCCAAAAATACCCTTTTTATTTCAATCTTAGGAATTGTATCAATCTTAAAAATAATTATCAATAAAATATGATAAAATTAACTTTACATTTATATTTATTAAAGGAAAAACCATGTTTAAACATTGTTTTATGGCTACTCTTATTGGACTTTTATTAGTTGCTTGCGCTCAAAAACAAAACACAATTCAACCAGTTACACTTCAAAAATCCTGTCAAACTCCCATTATTGCTTATCAATTAGAAAATATTAAAATAGGGGAATTTAACGATTTGCAAATTCCAAAAAAGCAAGTTCTCTCTTTAATAGAAAATGCCCTACAAAACAGCGGATGCTTTATAAAAGCCAAGCAAAACACACCAAATATTTATATTCTAGAATCTATTTATGGAAGTATCAACCAACAAGCAAAACAAGGAGGATTTTGGAAATCCACTTCGCATGATACTGCAATCATTGAAGTTTTACTCGCTTTTAGCAATGATAAGGAAACAAGATATTATAAAAGCAAGGCATCTTTTAAAAATACCACCGATAAATTTCTAGGAATCGGAAATGATTCAAATCTAAATCCACCCCATATACAACTAGCCTTAAATAATGCTATTTACTCTGCAATCAATCAAGCAACACAAGATTTTATAAAGCAAAAATAATCCTCACAAATGTCTAGTTTATTGACCTTATATCAATGAGCTAGATTCTTTGTTTTTAAGTTTTTGTTGCATAAGATTTATCGATGTGAAACTTGCGATAAAATTCCTCCAACTCTTTATCGCCAAAATCCTCTAATAAACCTTTTTGTTTTAATGATTCTAAAATCTTTATATCACAATCTGTTTCTTTTGGCCACTCACGCCTATAACCATCTGCAATATTTTTATCCGTTGCATCGATGATAATAATATTCCCAAAAATACGAATATCTCGTTTTGAATCAATATTATTAACCACGCGCCACAAAATCATATAAAGATTTTCAAGATCGTTTTTCTCCCAATCAAGCAACACAAGAATCCTCATATGCTTTTGCAAAGCTTGAAACAAAGTTTCATTTAAATACTTTTGCAAACACTCGTCTGCTTTCTTTCTAACTCCAAGCAAAGTAATTGGATTTTTTGTTTCTTTAAAATATTGTCTTAAAATTTCAGCCTTAGGGAAAATCTCCTTTATTTGTTTTAGTAATATTTCATTTTCTAAAATCTCTAATTGAAGATTCTCAATTTCTTTGCCTGTGCAATCAACTCCTAGCTTACCACCCTCTGCAAAATTAGGGGAAGCATGATCAAGCGCATCACAAACCCCCTCGCTAAAAAGGCAATTTTTCACATTAAAACGATTTAAAATATAAGGTATAATATCCTTTGATTCTAAACTTGGTGCATCCTCTCCTACAAAAATAGCATGCTTAACAAAACTCATCTGCCCTACTCCCCAAAAAGAGTGCATACTCTGTTTAGCGGCACTTGGGAATCGTGCTTCAATTTTGGCTAAAATTAAATTATGAAACACACCATTTTCTGGCATAAAATAATCTATTAAACTTGGAGTGGTCGTCTGCAAAAGTGGTAAAAAAATCCGCTCTGTTGGATAGCCCAAATATTTATCTTCCAAAGGAGGCTTGCCTACAACTGAAGCAAGATAAATAGGATTTTTCTTGTGCGTAATTGCACTCACTTCAAGCACTGGATAAGGCTCAATAGGCGTATAAAACCCTGTGTGATCTCCAAATCTCCCCTCATCTCTTAGTTCATCAGTATCCACAAAACCCTCAATCACAATATCACTATCATAAGGCACACAAAGTTCATTACTTACGCATTTTACAAGTCTTACTTTTTGCTTTTTAATAAAGCCATAAAGCATTAATTCAAATATACCATAAGGCAAAGGTGCAGTCGCACACCAAGTATAGAGCGGATTCCCTCCTATTGCAATACTAACTGGCATTTTTTGATTTGCTTTTTTGTATTCTTCAAAGATTCCAACTGAATCCTTATGAATCTGCCAATGCAATCCTAAATGATTTTTATCATAGACTTGCAAACGATACATTCCAAGATTCCGCACACTACCATCAAGACTTTGTGTATAACATTGCCCCATTGTGATAAAAGCACCCCCATCTTCACTCCAAGTTTTTAAAATAGGCAAAGATTGCAAATCTACTTCATTGCCAGTCTTAATCACTTCTTGACATAAACTACCACTCTTAATAGCTTTTGGAGACAAATAGCGTAAATTTAAAAGCTTAGGGAGTGTTTGCATTATTTCTTTGAAATTTTTAGGAGGTTTTAATTTTAGCAAAAATGCAAGATCATTTGCAATTTGTCGCGTATCGCCAATTAACAACTCCACACGACTAAAACTTCCAAACAGATTCATCAAAACTGGAATTTCAAAGTTAATCCCGCGTTGTTTATCAATAGGGTTAGTAAAAAACAATGCCTTAGAATCAGACTTTTTAACTTCCAAATACGCAAGATGGGGAATCTCCAAATTAATATCCAAAGGCTCAGAGATGATTTTAACTTCATTATGTGCTTTTAATAAATCTAAAGTTTGTCGCATTTTTATCTCCTAATTTCACTTCTTGATTAAAAAGCTATCAAGGTTTGTTTAATCTCACCATTATCCAATGCTTTGAGCTTAAAAGCTTCTTTGCAAAATCCATTTTCCAACTCAAAAACAACCATTTGAAAAATACTAGGAATCCCCTTGCTTTCAGGAATCCTAAGACGATTTGGCACACCTGTCAAAAACTTTTCAATAGGTTCTTGCATTTCCATTCCAATCACACTTTTTCTTGCTCCACTCATACCCACATCACTCACCCCAAAAGTCCCCTCAAAAATCTCCAAATCATCAGTCCCAACATGCGTATGTGTCCCAAGAATTGCGCTAATTTTTCCCTTTAACATCATAAACATTGCGCGTTTTTCACTTGTTGCTTCAGCATGAAAATCAACAATAATATTCTTAATTCCCTCTTCTTGCAAAGATTCTACAACTTCTTTAGCACAAACAAAAGCATTATCGCATTGCGGCATTCCAAAACTTCCCATAAGATTTAACACCGCAAACTTCTCTTCTTTTATTTCTCCTTTATAGATTCCACTTCCCATTACACCTTTTGGATAATTATGCGGACGCAAAATCACTGAATCATCTTGAGATAAAAGTGGAAAAATATCTTTTTTATCCCAAATGTGATTCCCGCTTGTAAAAATATCCACTCCATAGCCTTGAAGTTCCAAAAAAGTTGAAACACTCAAGCCAAATCCATGACTAGCATTCTCTCCATTAGCTATTACGCAATCAATTGCATATTTTTTTCGCACTTCACCCAAATAATCTCCAACCAATCTCCGACCAACTTTTCCTACAATATCTCCAATAAATCCAAAACGCATTTATCTATCCCTTTAACTACTTCAAATATTCCATAACCGCTCCTAAAATATCTTCTTCATCTTTGCTTTTTGCAACGATAGTTTTTTTCTCACCCTTTGAATCCATAAAAGTAATATTTTGCTGATAATTTAAAACACTCACAATATCGTGCATTCTAGCTTTAATTTTAATAATAATTAAACCAATAAATTGTTTTGTGTAAATATCCAAACTTCCAAATCTCTCTTCAATCTCTGATTCTATACCATAAACTGCGCTTTCTTCCTCGCATCTTGACAATCTGCGATATATCTCTAAACGCAATTTCTCTGAAGCAATCAACTCGGGATTTAAAAATGCTGTTACACTTAACTTCACATCAATATTAGTCTTTTCTTCTTTTACATTTCCGCTTAGCTGATAAATAGCTTCTTCTAGCATTCTTAGATATAAAGAGTAACCAATATTTTTTATATGCCCACTTTGAGCCTCACCAAGCAAATTACCCCCACCTCTTATCTCCAAGTCATGATAAGCCAAAGCGCCACCACTTCCCAAATACGCATTTTTTTCTAGCGCCATTAAGCGTTTTTGTGCTTCTTGAGTGATTTTATTTGAATCTTCAATCAAAAAATAACAAAATCCCTCTTTACTGCCTCGCCCTACACGCCCCCTTAGCTGATGCAAATCCGCAATCCCAAAACAATCACTTCTATCCACCAAAATCGTATTTGCATTAGGAAGATGAATTCCTGATTCGACAATAGAAGTGCAAAGCAAGAGATTAAATTCTCCCTTTGCAAACTCCATAATAATATCTTCAGATTCTTGAGCTGAAATTTGCGAATGTAAAATAGCAATCTTTAAATGCGGTATTACACTTAAAACTTCTTCTTTTCTTTGGTTAATAGAAGCGATATTATTATGAATATAAAACACTTGACCTCCACGTCTTAATTCCCTTAAAACCACTTCCTTAAGCAATGAATCACTATAGGTTTTTACAAAAGTTCTTGTAGGCAATCTCTGACTTGGAGCTTCTTTTAATTCACTCAAACCCTTAATGTGTGAAAGTGCCATATTAAGCGTTCTTGGAATAGGAGTAGCAGACATTGAAAGCAAATGAATATTTTGACTTATTTCTTTAATTCTCTCTTTTTGCTTCACTCCAAATTTATGCTCTTCATCCACCACAATGAGAGCTAATTTTTTAAAAACTACGCTTAAAAGCGCGTGAGTTCCAACAACAATATCCACACTCCCCTGCTTTAATCCCTCTAAAATAGACTTTTTCTCTTTGGCGCTAACATATCTATCTAGCCTTGCCATTTTCACACCAAAGTTTTCAAAACGAGCTTTTATTGTTGAGAAATGCTGATAGGCTAATAAAGTCGTTGGAGCAATAATAGCCGCTTGATAGCCACTTAAAAAACAAGCCAACATTGCATTCATAGCTACTTCTGTTTTACCAAACCCAACATCCCCACTTAACAATCTATCCATCACTCTACCACTAGAGAGATCCTTAAAAATTTCTTGGATAGCTTGACTTTGATCTTTTGTATAAACAAATCCACTTTGCCCTTGAAAAACTAGAATCTCTTCTTTATTAGTATCAATGATAATCCCATCAATCAATTCTCTTTTAGCTGCTAGAGCAATGATTCCATTAGCAATAACAAAAAGCTTTTCTTTGATTTTTTCTTTAAGCTTTACAAAAGAACCCTTGCCTAGCCTATCAAGTATCGGAATGCCACCATCTGCAATATACCGATCAACCCTATCTAAATTTTCAACAGGCAAAAGTAATTTATCTTCACCCAAATATTTTAGCTCAATAAAATCCCGCGTTGCGCCAAAAATATTAGCTTGAATGATTCCATTAAAAACTGCCACTCCATAATCAATATGCACAACATAATCCCCAGTCTTTAATTCATCAATTAAAATTTTATTAGGGCGCTTTTTAGTTTGTTTTTGTTGAACATTGAGTGAGAGTATTAATTCCTCTTTACCTAAAATCCAAACCCCATAATCTTTTCCCAACACAAATTCATAATCTTTGTGCTCACTAGGCGTGATTCCAGCTTGTCGCACTAGCGCTTCAGTTTTGGCTATTAGCGTGATTTTTTTGTGTTTATGAAATTCCAAAAAGCTCGGAATATTTCTAAAAGCACATTCAAAATCCTCATAATTTTTACTAATTTCTAGACTTGAATGCTCTAAAATCTTATGCAACAAACCTTGATTCTGCTCCTTAAATTCCAAAAGCTCATTAAGTAAATTTTCTAAATTAGGCGCTTTAATATAAGGATATTCTTCTAAGAGATTCTGTGTGCCTTCCACAAACCAAAGCCCATATGAAGCAATACTATTCCCCTCAAGCTGCAAAGCATTTTGCAAATGCGATTCTTCTATTTTTTCAACAAGCTTTTCATAAGTTTCTTCATTGAGATTAAAGAAAGCAGGTAGAATCTCTATTTGTTCTAATTCTTCTTGTATGCAAAGTTGTGTTTGCACATCAAAAAATCGCATACTCTCAATCTCATTATCAAAAAGAGAAATGCGAATGGGATTTTCAAAATTAGGCAAGAAAAGATCAATAATATCACCCCTTATTGAAACTTCTCCTTTGACTTCAACAAGCTCCACAAACTCATAGCCAAAATATAATAACTTCTCTTGAAATGACTTAAGCTCTAAACATTCTCCAAATTCAACACTAAAACCCTGTAATAATTCTAGTTTTGGCATAGGATTAAGCAAAGTTTGCAAAGGCGTTAGCAAGATTTTTTGCTCTTTTGATTCATAAAACCTTTTAAGCGTTTTAAAAATCTCGCCAAGCTCATCTTGATAACTTCTTAAATCCTCTCCAAAAACTGCCCTAAAATCCTCTAGTACATAAGAATCAAAGCCCAAAAAACTAGCAACATCCGCCATTCTTTGCGCTTCATTTTTATCCTTAGCTAAACCAATCAATCCCTTAGAATAAGTCTTAGCAAAACCATCTTTTTTGGCTTTTAAAAACTCATAAAAGCTACTTTGAACCAACTACATTCTCAACTTTTTTGGAAATATCATTGTGTGGCTTATTTTTTTCAAAAGCACTTCTAATTTCATTATTTTTGTGTGTAATGCTATGCCCAACAAACTCACCTGTTTTTTCAATTACAAGCTCTTTAGCATTGATTTCTCCATCAATTCTGCCTTGAGGTAGAATCTCAACAATACTGCACTCACAATTCCCCATTAACTTTCCGCTAACTACCAAATGTTCGGCATTAATAGTGCCATTTACATTCCCGCTTTTGCCAATAACAATATTATTCTTAGTAATAATGCTACCTTCTAACTCACCATCAATATGCAAATTGCACTCACTAACAATATCTCCCTTTATTCTTGTGCCCTGCGCAATAATACTGGTGTTTCCAGAATTTCCGATAGTTTGTTTATCATTGTTAGCAAAGATTGCCATTTTATGTTTTTCTCCTTTTCAAAAATTTGCGTATAATCACGCATAGTCCATTCTATAAATGGTTTTGGATCTAAATCTCTCCCTAAATAGCGAATTTCATAATGCAAATGCGGACCGGTGCTTCTCCCAGTATTACCCGAATAAGCAATCAACTGCCCTCGCCTTACAAACTCACCCCTTTTTACAACAATTTTACTCAAATGTGCATAAAAAGTCTTAAAACCAAAAGAATGTTCTAATTTTACCATAATTCCATACCCACCATTATAACCTGTCCCCGTAAAATCAGCCACCCCATCAGCAGGTGCATAAATAGGTGTTCCAATTGGCATTCCAAAATCAATACCCGTGTGAGAGTGAGAGCGCCTAAGAATTGGATGTAATCTTGTTCCCCAAGCAGCTGTGATGCGATAATCTCCCTTAAGTGGAGCACCATTTGGAATAAGTTGCATTACAAACGCCTTTTGAGCACCTGTAATACTAGCCAAATCAACTCTTTCTATTAAACTCAAATCTCTTTGGCTAGTTTGCTCCCCTAGTCCAACAATGCCTTCTAAATCCTCAATCTTATCAGAAACTTTTACTAATTCTTCAGTTTTTTCATCAATTAAAGCTTGTAATTGCTCATTTTTTTCATTGATTTTTAAAAATTCTTGCTGCATTAAGTCGCGCTTATTTTTAATTTGTTTAACTTCGTTTAAAAGTAGCCTAATAGAAATAGCACTAAAGAAAAAAACAGCCACAATAAACAAAACAATATACAAGATAATCTGCTTAACATACTGATGAATATTGTACTGCTTAGAACCAGCAATATCTGTAATTGTTACTACAAAGCGATTCTTTATTGCCATTGCTATCTTCTTTTTAAAAACTCTGCGACCACACAAAAAGATCCACACACAAGGTATTTTTCATCTTTTTTAATGTTGCAAAAATCTGTAAATTCCAAATCTAATCCTCTTAAAATATCTTCTAGTTGCATTTTTGGAATCCTACGCGAACTTGAAATTTCAATAATCTCAACACGCTTAATAATAGGCTTTAAAATTTTTAAAATCTCTTTTGGATTCTTATCAAGATAGGAATTATAAACTAAAATATATTTTTCTTTACTAAAATTTTTCAAAATCGCCCTAGCACCATTTGGATTATGCAAAACATCAACCCAAATATTAGGCGCAATCTGCTGTGCCCTACCTTGCAAATCCAACGCCTTAAGCTCTTTAAGATTCATATCAAACCCTAGGGCTTTAAATCCAGAGTATGCTAATGCTAGATTTTCTTCTTGGAATCTCGCATAATGATGTTTTTTGCAATATTCCTTAATAGATGGTGAAATACTTTGAATATCTAAAATTTCTAATTCTATTTGTTTTTCTTGGGCAATTTTTTGTGCAATCTTAATTACTTCAAAATGACTTTGAATCCCCAAAATTGCTTTTTTTGCCATTGCATTAAGTTTAGTTTTTGCAATAGATTCCAAGCTCTCTCCCAAAAACTCTTGATGATCTATATCAATAGCACTAAAGAGTGTTAAATCCCTTTTAACGCAAGTTGTTGTCGAATCAAACTCCCCGCCAAGTCCAGCTTCTAGCACCAAATAATCACACTCACCAAAAACTTTAAGGGCTAAAAAAGTTAAAATCTCAAAATAACTAGCCTCCTTTAAAAGTGTTAAATCAAATTCTAAAAATGCATTTTCTAAAGTTTCTAGTGTAATATTTTTTCCATTACGCCAAAAGCGCTCTTCAATACTAAATAAATGCGGAGAAGTAAAATGCCCCACATCAAGCCCTTGTTGATGAAGCATTAGTGCTAGAAACCTCCCTGTGCTACCCTTACCATTTGTGCCAACAATATGTATTACCTTAGGTTTTAAAAAAGGAATCTTAAGAGTTTCTAAAATCTTTGGAGCGCGTTTAGGATCAAAAGGAGCGTATTCAACACCCTTTTTTTCTAAAAATTTTTTTAACTCATTCATCACCAATCACACCTTGAGTATTTTTGGATTCTTGAAAATCTGCTAAAAGTTTCATTAGCATATATTCCAAACTTGTCTGATTAGATCGTTGCAAAACTTGCGCACTAAGCTTAATTTTAAAGTGCATTTGCTGATATGCAAAAATGCTCTTTTTAACTACCAAGTCCAAATTTTTAATAAATTCAATCGCATCATTCTTTTGACTATCCAACAAACAAGCTACAAACTCTTCCCCACCATAATATGAAATCCAATCACTTGGACCGCTGTATTCTTTTAAAAGTCTTCCTAAAATAGATAGAATCTTTTTCCCAGCCTCACTGCCAAAATCCTCTACAATCTTATCATAGCCCACAACCCCAAAAACTACTAATGCGTAGTTTTTATCTTGCCTACAAAATGCTTCTTCTGCAAATCCCAAAACTTTTTGCATTCCCTCTTTGCTAACCAAAGTTGTCATCGAATCTATAGGCAAAGAACTTGCTTCTTGATATTTTATTCTTTCTTTTGGTGAGTTTTTAATTTCTTCTTGTTGCGAAATTTTTTGTATAACAAGCTCTTGGTTTAAAATTTTCTCCAAGTTTTTTAATAAATATTCTTCTTTGAAATTTTGTGGAAATTTTAGAAACTCTTTCACTTCTCCCTGCCATTCCTGAAAGGCTTGATTATTGATTTTAAAATCACTTAAAATCTCTAATACACTTTTATTTTTTTGGACTTCTAGACCTTTTTTTAATAATTCATTCCATTTTTCTTTCCAAGTCTGCATAATCTTAGGATTAGATTTGTCAAATTCCAAAAGCTGACTTTTAGCAAGTGAAGAGATAGACTTTTCAGGATAAGTCGCCAAAATACGCAAAAGAATTTTGATAATTTCCACATAAAGCGCAAAATTTTTCTTATAAAAATACATATGATTTAATGCCACAATCAAATGAATCGTTAATTCATCTTTATTTCTAAATTCTTTATTAGCTAAATTGTCTCTAACTTCTGCATCAATTTTTTCTAACATATTTTTTAAGCTAATATAATCCCCATAGGATTTTAAACCCATTTTTTTGGCTTGTCTGCAAAAATAATCAGTGTAAGCCTCTGGCGTAGGATCACTGCCCTCTTGCATCAATTCTTTCAAAGCTTCTTTAGCAATCTTTTGAATTATCTGCATTAAAAAGTCTCAATTCCCACTTGCGAAATAAACCCATCAAGTGCTTGAATCACTGCCTCATTAATCGCTTCCATACGAATAGAATCGGTGATATTAGATGAGTTTCCAAGTGAAAAATTATAATAGCCCTTTTTGCTAAAAATTCTTGTGCTTTGTGTATAGCGATTAGTATATTTAAAGCGCACATTCACTTCACAGCGATAAAAGGTTGCAAATCCAGTTTTATTCTCTGCTAGAGTATGGAACAATACATTTTGCAATTCCACTTCCACCACCGAATCTGCTTCTTGCTTATCCACCACTCTACTATGAAGACGCTCAAAAATACTTCGTGAAACAGAATCTTTTAACTCCACACTATTTTGAGGATCTCTTAAGCTGATTTTAACTTCTACAAATACTTTACCGCCAAGCGCTTTATTGGCTTGGTGAGCGATAGGCTGATAACCGCACCCAGCCAAAAACACACAAACCACTAAGAACAAAAAAAGCTTTTTCATTTTACTGCACGACAAAATTTACTAACTTATTTGGAACTACAATTTCTTTTATAAGTGTCTTACCCTCAAGCCATTTAGATACTTTTTCTCTAGCAAGCGCCAAAATCTCGTCTTTAGAAGTTTCCAAATCCACTTCAAGCTCATCGCGGCGTTTTCCATTAATAGTGATTGCTAAAGTAATTGAATCTTCTTTTAAAGCTTCATTATCCACTGCAATAGTTTGAAAATTTTTTAAACCAAAATACTGCTGACTTAACTCCCAACAAATATGTGGAATAATTGGCTCTAAGATATTCAACAAAACAAAATATCCCTCACTCCAAATCTCTCTATTTTCTTGCTCACTCAAAGCATTGATTGCTTCCATACAAGCAGCAATTAAGGTGTTAAAAGCATAGCCATTTTCATGCACAAAAGTTTCATTAGATTTTTTTAAGGCTTCATAGACTTTTTTTCTAGCATATTTTTCTGCTTTAGAGAGCTTAGCAGTGTCAATCTTTGGAAGCCCTTGCACAGAATCAATGTTCTCCACTTTTGCACACAACCGCTTAATAAATCTAAAAGATCCCTCCAAAGCAGAATCATTCCATTCTAGCTCTCTTACAGGCGGTGCTGCAAAAAGAATAAAAAGTCTAGCCGTATCTGCTCCATAAGTATCAATAATCTCTTGAGGATCAACTACATTGCCTTTAGATTTACTCATTTTAGCACCATCTTTAGTTACCATTCCTTGCGTTAGCAAATGCGAAAAAGGCTCACTAATATGTGTATATCCCAAATCCCTTAAAACTTTAGTAAAAAATCGCGAATACAGCAAATGCAAAATTGCGTGTTCAATACCCCCAACATATTCATCTACACTCATCCAATATTTTTCATCTTCCAAACTAATAGGCGTTTTATCGCGCAATTGCTGTGGAGTGGTATAGCGCAAAAAATACCAGCTTGATTCCACGAAAGTATCCAGAGTGTCTGTCTCTCTTAGAGCCTTTTGACCACATTTAGGACAAACACAATACTTCCAAGTAGAATGTTTATCAAGCGGATTTCCTTCTCCATCGATAATAACATCTTCTGGCAATGCTACAGGAAGTTTGTCCTTGCTCTCTGGTAAAATACCGCAAACCTCACAATGGACAAGTGGAATAGGAGTTCCCCAATATCTTTGCCTAGAAACTCCCCAATCACGCAATTTAAAATTCACCACAGCCTTGCCTAGATTCTGTGATTCAAAGCTTTTAATAATCGCCTCTTTAGCCTCATTACTTTCCATTCCGCTATATTCTTTAGAATTTATTAATTCCCCACTCTCACAATAAGGCAAAGGTGCATTAGGATCTTTTTTATCTACAATCACTTGCTTAATAGGCAAATGATATTTTTGTGCAAAATCAAAATCTCTCTCATCGTGCGCAGGAACACTCATAACTGCACCACTTCCATAATCCATTAAAACAAAATTAGCCACCCATAATGGAATCTTCTCTCCACTTAAAGGATGAATGGCAAAAATCCCCAAAGGCACACCACACTTTTCTTGCTGTGATCGCTCTCTTGCAGAAGTATTTTGCATTTTAAGAATCTCATCTTTAGCTTCTTGACTCAATCCATCGCTCTCAAGCATTTTTTTAACCAAACTATGTTCAGGCGCCAAAGCACAATAGCTTACACCAAAGATTGTATCAGGTCGCGTTGTAAAAACTTCAAACTCCTTAATGCCTTGACATTCTTGCTCTAATTGAAAACAAAAGCTCAATCCTTGAGATTTTCCAATCCAATTGCGCTGCATTGTTAGCACTTGATTAGGCCATTTGCCATCCAAGCTCTCTAAATCTTGCAATAATTCTTCTGCATAATCTGTAATTTTAATGTAATATTGATACATTTCCTTTTGGATAACTTGCGTATCACAACGCCAACATTTACCCTCAATCACTTGCTCATTAGCCAAAACCGTTTGATCATTAGGACACCAATTTAAATAGCCTTTTTTACGATAAATCAATCCCTTTTCCCACATTTCTATAAAGAGCAATTGCTCCCATTTAGAATATTCTAAATCACAAGTCGCAAGCTCACGAGTCTTAGAAAATGAAAAACCCAGAGAATAAAGTTGCTTTTTCATATGTTCAATATTGCTATAAGTCCATTGTTTTGGGTGAGTTTTATTTTTAATCGCAGCATTTTCAGCAGGCATTCCAAAGGCATCCCAACCAATGGGGTGTAGCACATTATAGCCTTGTTTTCTTAGATTCCTAGCAATTGCATCACTAATACAATAATTTCTTACATGCCCCATATGGATATTTCCACTTGGATAAGGAAACATACTTAAAATATATTTTTTAGGCAGACTTTTATCTTCTTTTGGTTCATACTCACCGCTATTTTCCCAAAAATCTTGCCATTTTTTTTCAATCCCTTTTGCATAATATTCCATTGCTAACCCTTAATTAAAATCGTTGTAATTTCTTATGCTCTCAATAGCCACAAATACAATTGAAACAATATTAGCCACCAAAGCACCAAGAGCCAATGCTATAGCAACATTAATATTATTTAGCACTTGCATATAAATAAAAGCCGGAATCAAATGCAAATCCGCTACAAGAGAGGCTGCCATAAGTTCAGCAGACATATAATTTCTTACCCCAACTTTCAAAATGGTAGAAATAATATTTACACCCCCAGCAATAAAAAGCATTATGATATTTTGCTCGCACAAAAATCCTATGGTAGAAGTCAAACTCATTAATATAAAAAAGACATAAATTACTTTTCCCCAGTCCATCTTGATACCTCCTAAACTCTTCCTCTTTCATACATTTCGAGCATTTTCTTTTTCTCTAATGCTTTGCGTTCTTGATCTACTAATTTTTTATGATATTTTCCCAAATCAAATCCCAAAATCATTACAAGCTTACTTGCAACAAAAATAGAGCTATAACTCCCCACAATCGAACCAACCAACATTGGCAAACTAAAGCCTTTGATAATCTCTCCACCAAATAAATAAAGTGTTAAAACAACAAAAAATACCGTAAGAGAAGTGAGCATTGTCCTAGATAGTGTTGCAGAAAGTGCTTCATTAACTACTGCTTTTAAATTATTACTTGCTCTTATTCCAATTGTTTCGCGAATACGATCAAAAATAATAATGGTATCATTGATGGAATAACCAATCAGTGTTAAAAGCGCAGCAATCACCTCCAAACTCAAATCCACATCAAACAAAATCACCGCACCAGCAGCAATCACAATATCATGAATCAAAGCCAAAATACTCGCTAAAGCAAAGCGCCACTCATAGCGATATGCCACATAAGCCATAATAGAAATAATTGCAAAACTTAAAGCCAAAATCCCTTTTTCTCTTAGTTCATCTCCAACTTTTGGTCCTACAATATCCACACGCCTAATCTGAAAATCTCCAGTATCTTTCAAAAGATTTGTAACTTCCTCACCAATATCTTGATTAACACTAGAAGTTGCCGTAGCAAGTCTAATCAAAATCTCTTCAGAGCTTCCAAATTCACTTACTTGTGCGCCTTGAAACTCTTCAACACTTTCTAACCTTTGGCGTATTTCCGCTAAAGGTGCTTCTTTTGAATATTGTATTTGAATAATTGTTCCACCTGCAAAATCCACACCCAAAGTAAAACCAGGCTTAATAAACAAAACCAAAGATCCAATAAATAAGATTAAAGAAAGCACAATCCCATAATTAGACATTTTAACAAAGTCATAAATTTTGTTGTGTTTAAAAAAATCCATTAAGCACCTCTTTTCTTATAACCAAACCAAAGAGAATAATTGCCTGATTTGATGATTCTATTTTGCAATAATCTAAAGATTCCGTGAGTCCCAACAATTGCTGTAATCACTGAAGCAATAATCCCAATACTCATTGTGATTGCAAAGCCCTTAATCGCGCCTGTTCCAAACATATAAAGTAAAACTGCAGCAATTAAAGAAGTTAAGTTTGAATCAAAAATCGCCCTTGAAGCATTGGCATAACCATTTTCCATTGCCTTAATGAAATTTTCCCCTGCTCTAAAGCCCTCTCTAATCCGTTCATTAATAATCACATTAGCATCCACTGCCATACCCACGGTTAAAATAATTCCAGCCATTCCAGGTAAAGTCAATGTCGCACCAAAAAGCGCCATTACCGCAATTACCAATAAAATATTAATCACCATTGCAATATTAGCGATAATTCCTGCAATGCCGTAATAAAAAATCATAAACACCACAACTAGCACCGCTCCACTAGCTAATGCAATCATAGAAGCCTTAATGCTATCAGCACCTAGGCTTGGACCAACACTGCGTTTTTCTAGCAAAGTAATAGGTGCAGGCAAAGCTCCACTACGCAATGCAATAGCAATATCGCTTGCTTCTTGCACACTAAAGCCCCCACTAATTTGTCCGCTACCTCCTCCAATTCTCTCACGAATCACTGGTGCAGAATAAACTTTACCATCTAGCACAACTGCCATACGATTCCCTACATTTTTTCCAGAAAAATCCCCAAAGATTTTCCCTCCCTGTGCATTCAAGGTAAAATTAATAATAGGTTGCCCATTTTGATCATAAGCCGCCCTTGCATCAGTAAGCATCGCACCATCTAAAATCGGAATAGCTTTAAGCAAGATTTTTTGATTAGGATCGTTAATAAAGGGCAATATCACATCACCATAAGATTCTGCTTCTAGCTCTGTCATAGTATGCACTCGTGCATTTCTTGATTCATCTACTGCCATCATCTGTAAATGTCCGCCCTTAGAAATCAAATCCAAAGCCCTTTGCTCATCTTCTTGAGTTTTGATTCCGGGCAATTGCACAAGAATCGAATCAGTTCCCTGCTTTGTTACGCTAGGCTCGGATAATCCAAATTGATCCAAACGATTACGGATATTACCAATTGCTTGTTCAATTGCATAATTTTCAATATTGATAATTTCTGCTTCTGTGAGGGTAATAGTATATTTTAAACCATTTTCTATGACATTTAAACCTTGAATCTCTTTAAGATAATTGTCAATTTTTTCTTTTTCATTAGAATCAAGCAACTCAAACACGACACTTTCTAAATCTACTTTTAAGCCATCTAGTAAAATCTGCTCTTCTATGGCATAGTAGTTTATACCTGAAGCCAAAGAAGCATAGCGCGTCTTAACCGCTTCTTCAGTTTTAACGCCCAAAAGCAAATTCAAGCCTCCTTGCAAATCAAGCCCTAGTGTAATTTTAGGTCCTTGAGTTTGAAACAAAGAGGGAATTGATAAAATAATCCCAAATAATGCTGCTATGATAAAAGAAAATAATTTAGTATTAAAACTCTTTTTCATTTTATTTTATTCGGCTTTTTTGGCAACATAATCTTTTGCTAATTTTACGATAGTATCTTCATTCAAACGCACCATAAAATAATCTTCCTCGCGTTTAACCACTTCTGCAATAAATCCGCCAGTTGTAACAATCTTATCCCCTTTGCTCAAAGAAGCAATCATTTCTCTATGATTTTTGGCTTGTTTTTGTTGCGGACGAATAATCAAAAAATAAAAAATCGCAATTAAAACCACCAAAGGCAAAAGTTGTGTAAAGATATTTCCAGCATTTTCCATAAGTGCTAACCTCTCTTAAATAAAATTAAACGAAGATTCTACCATTTATTTACTAATGATTTGCTAATAAATACCATTGTTTTTATTTTTTAGATAACTTTTTGATTAAATTTTAACTCCAATCCAATAAAAAAATTATCTCTAAGCTAAGAATCCAAAAAAGGATTCTTTTTACTTAATGGTGTGTTACTTTATCTCTAATAAAAAAGAAAATACTTCCTAAAATACCAGCTGTAAGAGAAGCAATCAAAATAGAAATTTTTGCCACATCCGTTGCTACAAGAGCGTGTTCGCCACTAAAGGCAAGGTTAGTTACAAACATTGACATAGTAAATCCAATTCCGCCTAAAGCCCCAGCACCAAAGATTTCTACCCAAGTAACACCTTTTGGACGCGCTGCGATTCCAAACTTTTCTGCCAAGAAAGTAAAAAGGAAAATACCCAATGGCTTCCCAATAACCAAACCACAAAAAATACCCAAAAACACATGATCCACACCAAAATCAATATTAGACCCAATACTAACCCCTGCATTTGCAAAAGCAAAAATAGGCATAATAAGATAATTAGAATAAGGTGCTAAAGCATGTTCTAATCGCAAAAGTGGATTTTGCACTGCATTTTTGTGTTGGGCGATATGATGCAAGGCTTCAATTTGTTCGTTTTGCAATAAGATTCCATCTTTTTTCTTTTGCGCTTCTTGGAAATTACTAATCACTAATTTAATTTTATCCATAAAATCTAAAGTATCCATTTTGGGCGCAACAGGAATAGTAAAGGCTAAAACAACCGCTGCAATAGTCGCGTGAATACCACAATTATGAACAGCAAGCCACAGACCAACACCCAAAATCATATAAGGGGTTAGTGCTTTTACTCCCATTTTATTAAGCATAACCAAAACCGCGACAATCCCAGCAGCAACTGCCAACCAACCAAAACTAATCCCACTAGAATAGAACAATGCAATCACAATAATCGCACCCAAATCATCAGCCACCGCTAAAGAAACTAAAAACACTTTAACAGAAATAGAAACTCTTTTGCCAAGCGCTGATAAAACTCCCAAAGCAAAAGCAATATCTGTCGCCATTGGGATTCCAAATCCGTGTTCAGAAGCACTTCCAGCATTTAGAGCAAAATAAATAATCCCAGGACCAATCATACCCCCTAAAGCAGCAATGACAGGCAAGGCTGCTCTTTTAAACCCTGCTAACTCACCAAACAACACTTCGCGTTTGATTTCTAAGCCCACAACCAAAAAGAAAAATGCCATTAATACATCATTAATCCAATGCTCCAAGCTCATTCCAATAAAAGTGCCATTAACATCAAATCCCACTTTACTTTTCCAAAGTGCCGCATAACCCTCCGCTAAAGGTGAGTTTGCAACAATCATTGCCAAAACAGCACAACAAAGCAACAAAACTCCCGCAAACGATTCACTTTGAGTGATTTTTTTTAAGCTAGACATAAAGCCATTTTGATTTTCTGCTTCCATTTATTCCCCTATAACTTCAACTAATCTTCCTTCACCCTCTGTATAAAAGACAAAACCTCTCACAGGTTTTTGCAAAATTTCTCCCACACTTTGCATATACTCTAGCACTTGCGTTGCATAAGATTCCCTTTGCGCTCCGCTTTTATAGTCAATCACAAAAGCCTCGTTTTCTCCGATAATCAAGAGATCCAAGCGTTTTTGTCTGCCATTGGATAAAAAAGGAATTTCACATTTTACCTTTCCTTTAGCTAGAATTTCAATAAAATGAGAATTTTTTAAGATTTTTTTACAATGTTTAATCACATTTTTTAAGCTTTCTCTCTCCATTAAAAAGCCCATTTTATTGCATAAAATCTCTAAAAGCACCGAATCATCTAAATTATTTTTTATCTTTTGTTCCATTACAAAATGCAACGCCACACCATAATAAATCCCTTGAATCTTACCTTCTTGCACTTCTTTTTGAATCACCTGCATTTTCTTTTGTGTGCCCAAAGACACCAAGCTCTTTTTACAACTTGCTTCTTCAAAAAATACTTGTTCTTCTTTTTTAGGTAAATTTGTAGCTTCTTTGACTTCTTGTAATGCTTTTTTTAAATCCCCTCTTTGTAAATTTTCTAATTCTAAAGAATCAAAGCGCCCTTTTTCACTCAAAAGCATAATATGCATCGTATTTTTAGCGCGTGTCAAAGCCACATAAAGCTGATTTTTTAAATCCTTTTCTTTTAAAATCTCTTCTTTAAAAATCGCCTTTTGATAGGTTTTATCCAAGCTTTTTCTTAAATCATTGCTTTTTTGAAACACCCTTTGAATCTCCACGCCATTTTCTTTGAATTCAAAAAAGACATTATTATAACGACTTCTAGCCTTATTATCATCAATCACCAAAACATGATTAAATTCCAAGCCTTTAGATTTATGGATTGTCATTAGCCTAATCCCTGAACACTCACTTGAAACAATATCTGCTTGTAAGCTTTCAACTTTTTCTAGTAGCTCCCCCACACTTGCAAACCCCAAGGCATATTCCAAAAACTTCTTAGCACTCAAACTAGAAATCTTAAAACTTTGCATCACTTGTAGCAAAATCACTGCTGGTGGATTCTCCAAAATCTCAAAATACCTATCTAATGGCTCTTTTTCTAGTCCCAATAGCATAAAAAATTCCTCACAAAACAAGAGATTTTTAGAATCTAAATATTTCAAAAACTCAATCAAAGCGCGCACTTCATTATGAAATACTAGCTTTGCACTCGTATCCATTACGACCTTAAAACCACTAGTTTCCAAGTATTCTGCTAACTCCACCACCCAATCATTATCAAAAAGCAAAATAGCAATCTCTTCTTCTTTAGCACCAAGCTCCAAAAGCTCCCTTAAGCATTTTGAAATCTCTTCTTTATCTGATTCATTTTTGACAACCCTCACAAAGCCCTCTTGATGGCTATTAGCTTCTTGAGAGACAAAGCCATCTATTTTGTTACTAAAGACTTCATTGACAAACTCCACAAGATTCTTAGCACTCCGATAATTTTTTTGCAAACTCTCTTGCTTCATTCCATCAGCAGCAATTTTAAAAAGATTTGGATTACCACCCCTAAAGCGATAAATAGACTGCTTAATATCTCCCACATAAAAGAAACTACGCAAAAACTCTTTAACACCCTTACCGCTTTTGATTTCATCAATCATAGGCTTTAAAATCTCATATTGCAAAATACTTGTATCTTGAAATTCATCAATCAAAATGTGGCTAATGGTGCTATCAAGTCTAAAATACAAAAATTCCTTATCAAAGTTTTTTTGTAGCAAAAGCTCATAAACCTTTGAAGTTACCGCATTAAAACTCAAAGTATTGCTTTGTTTATAATACTTCTCTTTGGCTTCTAAATAAACTTGAAAAATTTCATACAGATTCCTAAGATATTGTGATTCTTCATCTAAATACACTCCCAAAAGTGCTTCTTTTAGACTTTCAAAATCCCTCTCATCAAAAGGAATCTTTCCAAATCCCCTAAAATCAGTTATTTTCTCTTTTGTAAGCCAAGTTTTACCCTTATGCAACAAAGAATTAAAATCGCTAAAATCCATCGGATTAGAAATCTTACTCTTACTCTCACTCTCACCCTTACTCTTTTTATATTCTCGCTGAAGTCTATAAGCATATTCCATTGCTTGTTCTTTATCGCCCTTTTGTGCTTCATAGACAAAAAATCCCTTTTTAAGCATTTCTTTAAAAGAATCAAGAAAAGAACAAAGCGACAAAACACTATCGATACTCTTTCTCCCTTGGGCGCAAAAAAGCACGATTCTCTCAAAGGCTTCATCACTCAAAAGTTCCAAAAAAATCTCTGTAATTGCCTCAAAATCCTCATTTTGAATTTCAAAATTATTTTCAACCCCCACATACCAGCAAAAGCTCTTTAAGATTCTCTGAAAAAACGAATCAATTGTCGTAATTTTCAAATCTTCACGCAAAAATTCATAATAAATCTTTATAATCTTTTGCTCAATTCCCTCCAAATCATTTAT
This sequence comes from Helicobacter colisuis, assembly GCF_023646285.1. Taxonomy (NCBI): domain Bacteria; kingdom Pseudomonadati; phylum Campylobacterota; class Epsilonproteobacteria; order Campylobacterales; family Helicobacteraceae; genus Helicobacter; species Helicobacter colisuis. The sequence continues at coordinate 89,869 of NZ_JAMOKX010000001.1, forward strand.
ACTAATAAACTCAAGTTGTTTAATATATTCTCTATCATTTTTTCTTTGATAGATTTCTTGAATGCTCTTAACAATGCGTTCTTCCATTTCTTTTGCTGCTTTTTTAGTAAAGGTCAAAGTCAAAATTTCTGAAGGCTTAGCACCCAAAAAAAGCAGTTCAAGATAACGCGAAACCAAACGATAAGTTTTCCCACTCCCCGCACTTGCATTCAAACATAATAAGGCACTTTCCATTGTATTTCCTTATAAAATTTGCATCATTATAACATTAATTTAAGAATCCTAAAAGTTGATTGACATATACTAAAGATTTGTTATATAATATGCTAAAAGTTTATAGAATTTATTATTTTTTAAGGAATGGCAAATGTCAAAAAGTCTTTATGAAACACTTGAAGTCTCTTCAAATGCAACAAACGAAGAAATAAAAAAGGCTTATCGTCGCTTAGCACGAAAATATCACCCCGACATCAACAAAGAAAAAGATGCCGAAGAAAAATTCAAAGAAATCAACGCAGCCTATGAAATCTTAAGCGATGAGAAAAAACGCAAACAATACGATCAATTTGGCGATTCAATGTTTGGCGGACAAAATTTCCACGATTTTGCAAGAGGGCAAGGCAATGTGGATTTAGATGATATTTTAAGTCAAATCTTTGGCGGAGGCGGATTCTCTCAAGGCGCAGGAAATTTTGGCGGTTTTGGTGGATTTAGTAATTTTGGCGGTTTTGGGGGATTTAATCAAAAAAGCCAACCCAATCTTGACATTACCGCACAAATCACTATCCCCTTTAGCACCGCGATTCTTGGAGGCAAACACAATGTAAGCCTACAAAACCAAAACTTTGATGTTAAAATCCCAGCAGGAATTAAAAATGGCGAAACCATAAGGCTAAGAGGAAGAGGCAATACAATGGGAAATCAAAGCGGTGATGTTTTGCTAAAAGTCTCTGTTGCTCCACACCCACAATACACCCAAGAAGGCGACAATCTCACCAAAAAGTTTGATTTACCTCTAAAAACCGCACTTTTTGGTGGCAAAGTCGAGATAGAGACACTTTATAAGCCTATCACACTAAAAGTTCCTAAAAACACCAAAAACAACCAACGATTCCGCGTAAAAGAGCTTGGAGCTTATAATCGCAAAAGCAAAATCTATGGAGATTTATACCTAGAAGCTAATATTATTTTACCTGACATTGATTCACTCCCAAAAGAGCTTGTTGAATCGCTTGAAAAATACCTATAAGGAGCGCCAATGTATAGCTATGATGAACCCGTTTATCTCATCAGTGTAGTAGCAAAGATTCTCTCAATCCACCCCCAAACGCTACGACAATATGAGCGTGAGGGCTTAATAGAACCAGGCAGAACCGATGGCAAAATGCGCTTGTATTCCCAAAGAGATATTGACAAGATAAAAACGATTCTAAGACTAACGCGCGATTTAGGCGTGAATCTAGCAGGAGTGGATATAATCTTGCGCCTTAAAGACAAGCTTGATGAGCAAGATAGAGAAATTGAAGAATTGCAAATCCACCTAGAAAAACTCAAAAGTAATCAACCAAGCAGATCCGTTACCAAAAAGCAAAGTTCTTATGAAATCATCATTTTCAAAGAATAATACCAAGTATCAAAGCAACAACAAAGGCAAATACACCACACATTGCCTTTGCAAATCTTACAATCACTCAAATTTCACTCTACAATAAATATTGCTTTTAATCTCACTCTACCGCTTTTTCACAAGAATCACTGCAAAACACCAAAAAGATGCACCAAGAAAAACAGATTGTTACAATAATTACTAGAAATTAAAAAATCTCCATACAATTATATGTGTTATGTTGCATCTCATTTTATTTAAGTGTAAGATAGATAGCATAAATAATTTAAATTATTTATCATCTTTGATTTAAGGATTAGATATGCAAGAAAATCTTACAAGATCACAAAGGATTCGATCTATCATCGCTGCAAGTAGCGGAAATTTGGTAGAATGGTATGATTTTTATATTTACGCATTTAGTGCAGTGTATTTTGCACACAAATTCTCTGGATCACAAGATCCAACAATACAGCAAATTTCAGCATTTGGGATTTTTGCCCTTGGATTTTTGATGCGACCCATTGGATCTTGGGTTTTTGGATCATTAGCAGACAAAATCGGTCGTAAATCTTCTATGGTTTTTTCTGTTATCCTTATGGCACTAGGATCTTTTATGATAGCCGCTATCCCCTCCAAAGAAACAATAGGTGATTTTGCTATTTTATTATTACTTGTCGCAAGATTAATCCAAGGCTTGAGTGTCGGAGGCGAATATGGCATAGCCGCCACTTATCTAAGTGAGCTTGCAAGTAAGGGCAATAGAGGTTTTTATTCCTCTTTTCAATATGTAACTCTCATAGGCGGACAGCTTTTAGCGGTAGCTAGTATTTCTATTATGTTGCTATTTTTTACCAACGAGCAAATGAATGACTATGCGTGGAGAATCTTATTTGTAATTGGGGGCTTATTAGCACTTGGATCGTTGTTTGTGCGATCTATTATGAATGAGAGTGCGACAAAACTACACCATCACGAAGACAGAGGGACGCTAAAAGCACTTTTTAAAACCTCTTGGAAACAATTTTTATTTGTTATAGGGATCACCGCAGGAGGTTCTTTAGCGTTTTATACAATCACAACTTATGTAAAAACCTTTATGATTAATAGTGCAGGAATCGATGCAACCACTTCAAACCACATTATGCTTATTGCATTATTCCTTTTAATGGTTATGCAACCAATCTTTGGAGCTTTGGGGGACAAAATAGGACACAAAAACTTCTTAATGATTTTTGCAGTCCTTGCCTTATTCCTACTCTATCCTTTATTTTTAGCCTTAAAAGGCACACAAAATAGCATACTCATCTTTTTAGTTGTTATGGCACTTTTTACAATCTTGAGCTTTTACACTTCAGTAGCAGGGATTTTCAAAGCCAAGCTTTTTCCAGAGCATGTCAGGGCTTTAGGAACAGGATTTGGTTATGCGATACCCAATGCGATTTTTGGAGGTTCTGCACCTTATGTGGCATTACAATTCAAAAACGCCGGTATTGAAAATGGATTTTTCATCTATCTAGCAGTGATGATGTTCTTTATCTTAGTCGTTTCTATCTTTATCCCAAAAGAAAGTGAGCTAGAGTGATTATACTTGAGGGTTTTTCAACCCTCGCTAAACCATTAAACTTACTTCACACAAATATACGATATACTAAGCTACACATTACATACTACAAAGGAGGCGTATGCGCTACATTTTTAAGCCATTGAAAGAATTTTTACACACATATACATTACCAAACCCCACGACACAATCCCTTAACACGTTCAAAGAACACTTAGATCATTTTTTAGCCCAATGCCACAAACACACCGCGCAAGATACAAGCGAGAGTGAGGAATTTCAAAAGAACCTTATTGCAGATTTTTTAAAACAAGCATTTAGCTACCCAAAAATCAACACAAAACACAAAATTGATCTTGCCATATACGAAGATGATGAAGTCAAGACATTTTTTGAAGTCAAATCCATAGCCAACAAAAGCGAATTCCCCAAAAGCACCCAATCCCTAGATTCCAAAGCCTTGTATGAAGCCCTGCTGTATTATATGAGAGAACAAAACGAGGGAAATAACAACCTCAAATGTATTCTCTTATGCAATGTAGAATCTTTTTATCTCATCAGTGCCAAAGAGTTTGAGAAACTCTCCCAAAACAAAGAATTGCAAAAAGCCTACAAAAATGTCGACAAAAAGCAAGGCAACGACACAAGCACAAAAAAATTCTATCAAAAAGCCCAAGAAATCCTAAGCACACTTGATATGGAGATGACTTTTACACATTTTGGGATTAAAGACACCGAGCCTGTCTTGCTATATCAAGTCTTTAGCCCACATCTGCTACTTGGCTACAAAACCCACATCGATAGCAATGTGCTAAACCAAAATTTCTATGAAGAGCTACTATATATCTTGGGATTAGAAGAAACAAAAGATGGCGCCAACAAACTCATCAAACTTAGCGACACGCCAAACACCCTAAGCTACGCGATAAGAGAAAATTTAGGGCTAGATTGTGTGCGAGATTTTGAGAGCATATTTGAGCTTATCATCACATGGAATAACCGCCTTTTATTCTTGCGTTTGTTAGAATCTATGCTGCTAAGCTTCAAACATATCCCAAAGCCCTTTTTGGATTCAAGCGTGATAGAAAGCTTTGCCAAGCTAAACACACTCTTTTTTGAGATTCTCGCACTTAGAGAAAATGTCCGCAAAAGCATACCAAAAGAGCTAGATTCTATCCCTTACCTGAACTCAAGCCTATTTGACAAAACCGAGCTTGAAAAGCAAGGCAAAGAAATCAAGCTTTTAGATTCAAAGCCATTAGCACTTTATAAAAAATCAATCCTCAAAGACACCAAAAAGCCCCTGCCACTTTTAGAATATCTCTTTGACTTCCTAAACGCTTATGACTTCACCACCACCCCAAAAGACATACAAGACAATGTCAAAATAAACCACGACAAACTTATCAACGCCGCTGTTTTAGGGCTAGTCTTTGAAAAGCTAAACGGCTACAAAGAAGGCAGTTTCTACACCCCAAGCTTTATCACAAACTATATGTGTAAGCAATCCCTGCAGCAAGTCGTGATACAGAAGTTTAACACCACTAAAAATTGGGATTGCAAAGATTTACAATCCCTAAAACTAAGGCTAGATAAACTCACAGATTCACCTGATGGCTACAAAGAAGCAAATGAGATATTTGATTCCATAAAAGTATGCGATCCAGCGGTAGGAAGCGGACATTTCCTCGTTTCTATGCTAAACAATATGATAGAGCTAAAATTCCACCTAAAAATCCTTTGTGATGAAAACTTTGAACGCCTAAAAGACATACAACTACGCCTAGAAAACGATGAGATTGTGCTACAAGATTCTACAGGCAACCCACACATCTACCAAATCCCAAGCCACCAAAACATAGAATCCCACAAACTCCAAAAAGCCATATTCCACAACAAACGCACACTTATAGAATCTTGCCTTTTTGGCGTGGATATAAACCACAATTCTTGCGAAATCACAAAGCTAAGACTTTGGATAGAGCTACTGAAATATAGCTACTATATCTTTGAAAATGGCAAAAACACAAACACCCTCCAAACCCTCCCAAACATAGACATCAACATAAAATGCGGCAATAGCCTTATAAGCTATTTTGACATCACCCAAAGCCTTAAGCCATTATCCCAACATAAACACCAAGATAAAAGACTACAAACAAGCCGTGCAAAACTACAAAGAGGGCTTATACCAAGACAAACAAGCCCTAGATTCAAAGATAAAAGAACTCCACGAAGCCTTTAAAAACTTTTGTTTCAAAGACAAATTCAAATCCCAAATCAAAGCCTTTGAAAAAGAGTGCGACAAATACAGCGCTCAATATGGCAACTACCTAGCCAAAGATGATGAGAATCTATCCTTATATGTAAAAGCATCTCTAAGTATTTTTGATGATGATTTTGACAAAAAACAAGCACAAATCGACTTCGCCACACTCCAAGAATCCTATAACGCACTCTTTAATCTCGAATCAAACAAGCCTTTTGAATGGCGGTTTGCATTCCCAGAAGTGCTAGATAACAATGGCGATTTTTTGGGCTTTGACCTAGTCATCGGCAACCCACCCTATATCCGCCAAGAAGAGATAAAGCACCTAAAGCCACATCTAAAAAAAGCCTTTAGTATCTACAAAGGCACGAGCGATATTTACACCTACTTTTTTGAGCAAGGCTACAAGATTCTAAAGCCAAAGGCACTCCTATCTTTTATCACGAGCAACAAATACACGCGTGCAGGCTATGGCGAACCTTTGAGAGCATTTATCCTAGCAAACACACAGATTCTACACTACATTGACCTAAATGGCTTAAAAATCTTTGATTCTGCCACCGTGGATACAAGTATCATCACTTTTGCAAAGACACCGCCAAGCCCAGAATCTAGCTTTGACTACCTAGCACCTACACAGCCTAGCCTAGATACAGATGAGCTACACGCACAGCCTTTGCACCAAAGTAGCCTAAGCAAAGATTCTTTTATATTCCAAGACCAAGCAAACCAAGCCCTAAAGGCAAAGATAGAAAGCCTTGGCACACCGCTAAAAGAATGGGACATAAATATTTATAGAGGCATTTTGACAGGCTACAATGAAGCCTTTATCATAGATAGCGCAAAAAGAGAGGAGATTCTAAACAACTGCAAGGATAAAAGCGAGAAAACACGCACAAGCAAACTCATCAAAAAAATGCTACGCGGTAGAGACATCAAACGCTACAGCTATGAATGGGCGGGATTGTGGTTGATATGCACTTTTCCAAGTTTGAATCTAGACATAGAAAAATATCCAAGTCTAAAGGCATATTTAGAATCTTTCCGCCCAAGAATCGACCAAAGCGGAGAAAAAGGGTGCAGAAAGAAAACAAGCAATAAATGGTTTGAAACGCAAGACAATATTGCTTATCACGAGGAATTTGAAAAAGAAAAGATTGTATGGAATCCTGTGAGTGGAGAATATTTATTTAGTTATCTCAAAGATGAATTATATTTCAATAATTCTCTTTTTATGATGACCACAAGCAGTGTCAATTTATCATATATTTTAGGTTTGATGAATTCTACACTATACAAATGGCTTGTTACACAAATAACAAATTTAGTGCAAACAGGACATTATGCTTATGGTGCAAAAGACAAGATTGAAAAACTTCCTATTCCTAAAATAGATTCTACAAACAAAGCCCTAAGCGATGAGATAATAAGCCTAGTAGAGCAAATTTTAGATTCCAAAGCCAAAGACCCTATAAAAGACACCAAAGAGCTAGAATCTAAAATCGATTTTCTAGTCTATAAACTCTACCACCTAACCAACGATGAAATAAAAATCATAAAGGGAAAATAATGAAACATCTTACCAAAGAGCAAGAACAAGAGATTTGGGATAAAGTAAGTAAGGAAGTTGAAAATTTTGATACTTTTTTAGATAAATCTCAATGTATCGATGAAATTTGTCGCAAGATTAAGTCTATATCTGAAGGAATGGTGCAACTTTCATGGACAACACTTGATGAAACATTAAAAAGAACCAAAGAAATTACTTACGAGTGTATCGGAACAAAAGAGATTCAAGATGTTTTCGGCAAAGATTTTTCTATTCAGTATAGTTCTGATACATTTTGCATAATGCCCAAGCCAAAAATACAACCATACAATGAAAATCAACAAGATAGTAAAGATGCCCCAAAACAAGATATGAAAGACATATCTTGTTTTAAGCTACCAATTTTACTTGAAAAATATCCTTTATTATTTATGAATTGTGTGTTTCATTGTGAATTTTTAAATACCGATTTTACAAAAGATCTAAAAAAACTTTGTTTTATGCAATGCGAGTTTAAAGAAAAAATAACTTTAAATTTTAAAGAGTGCCTAGATGTTTTTCAAATGAGTTATTGCACATTTGAAAAACCGCTTACTATTCATGGAAAATTTAAAGAAAATGCCGATTTTAACAACTCCACTTTTAAAGATTCTGCGGATTTTCATGAATGCGAGTTTGAAAAAACTGCTTGTTTTTATGGAGTGAAGTTTGATAAAGCCCCTAATTTCTCACAAACACAATTTAAAGGAAGTCTTAATGCGGTAAATACAAAACTTGATTTTGGCTTTGAAAGCCTAAAAGAGAAAATCAAGCAAGAACCTATAAAATACAACGAAAGAAAAAGTGTTAAAAAGCCCCTAGCACATTTTGCAAACGACTTTAGAGATTCTTTTAGAGTTTTTAAAAACGCTTTGATAAAAGATAATAATTTACTTGATGCTTCAAATTTTCATAAATATGAGCTTTATTGCAAAGAAATCGAGCTAGATTCTAAAAAAACCAAAACACTAAAAGACAAAGTAGAAAAATGGCAATTATGGTTTTATCGCAAACTTTGTGATCATCACACAGACTTGGTATTAAATCTCAAATGGTTGATTATTGCCATAGGTTTATTTGCTTGTTTATATTTTATTGCAAAAGTATTCCAAAATATTAATATACTAAACATTCTAAGCCCACTTGGAGTATTTTTGAGCATATTGAGTTTTCTTATCTTATTTTGTATGTGTTATTGTAAATGTATCAAAATATTTGATTTTTTTGCATATTTAAGCGTTATTCCGACCTTATGGGTGATTTGCTATAAGCCAAAATTAATCTTTGGAATCGCAAATCTCGTAGGCAATAAGAATTATAATGGCTTTGAAAATGCTTTGATTACGATTTATACCATACTTTTAGCTTTAGTGCTTTTCTCTCTCCAAAAAACCGCACGCAAAAACTCCATAGTGCCAAACTAGCCTTTGGCTAGGCAAACAAGCAAAAGCTATTTGCCAAGAAACTCTAGCCTAGCCTTTGCAACAGCAATATCTTCAAAGCCGTGCGCACCGCCGACACCGATACCACCGACCACAATGCCATTAACAACGATAGGCACACCCCCATCTAAAAAACGAAAAATTTTCATCCAAAAACTTCAAATATTCAGGAATCTTGCCCTCGCGAATCCCCTTTGCAATATCAGCGGTTTCTTTCTTTTGAGAATTCGCAGTGTAAGCCTTTTTGTAGCTAGATCGCAGAGTATGCACACCAGCATTATAATCCCTAAAAACAGCCAAAACTTGACCCGACCTATCTACGATTGTTATGCTTACTGCATGATTATGTTGCACCGCAAACGCACTTGCTTTTTGCAAGATTCCCTACACCCCCTCATTAGACAATACAGGCACTTGGACAAAAGAATCTGCAGATATTTACGAGGCACACAAACCTGCAATCAACAAAAGTTTTTTAAATATTTTATCTCCTTTAAACTCTAAATTAATAAAAAATTTCGCATATCAACTAAAATATAAATTTCCTATGCCAAACTCCACATTTATGGCATCATACAAGATTCTTACGGATTTTCACAAGCATTGCAAACGCCTTTACCCCTAGCACCAAGATTCTACACAAAGCACCAATATCTATTGCGCTTTGCTTTGTGAGTTTATGAGAGATTTTCCACACTCTTTTTAGCATTCCAAATCACTCACGCACAAAATGTCCGCTTTTGCCCCCCTCTTTTTCAAGCAAATACACTTCACTAATCACCATTGTTTTATCAATAGCCTTAACCATATCATAAATTGTCAAAAGCCCTATATTCACACCCATTAGCGCTTCCATTTCCACTCCAGTTTGCCCATAGCTTTTTGCCCTTACCTCTAGCACAAAGGCATTTTCACTTTCTATTTCTTTAATCTCACATTTGACAGAACTAAGAAAAATCATATGGCACATTGGAATCAACTCTGAAGTTTTCTTTGCCCCCATAATCGCCGCTGTAATCGCAGTTTGAATCACCGCTCCCTTTTTTCCACTTTCATTAATCACAGCCAAAAAGGCTTCCCTAGACATCGTTATCTTACCTCTAGCCACAGCCACTCTATTAGTCAAATCCTTACTTGAAACATCTACCATTTTAGGATTTCTTTTTTCATCTAAATGGGTAAATTCCATACCTTTTCCTTTATTGCTTTAGTTTGTAAATCGCTATTTTCTCATTTTTTGTCACTTTTTGGAATAAATTTTCATCTAAATTATCAAAAAACATTCCCCTAAAATAAAAAGAATCCAAATAAGCCCTATCACACAAAACATACGCTTCATTACCCAAATCAAGCAAAACAATAGGACTTTGAGAGTTAAATGTAACACCTCTAGCAGAATCTTTTAAAACCAAAATTTCTGCAATATCCATAGCAAACTCTTCCCCCAAAATCCCTATTTTACCCTTATTTTTATCCACATAAACCCTAGAATCAAAAAAGATTCTATTCCCTATTTTCTTTTGAGAAAGCATTAAAACCTTATCCAAAAAAGCCTCCCCACTCTCTAAATCCCGATTGCTAAAACGCACAATAGCCGAAAAAATAGAAAGCATTCTATAAGGCAAAATAAAATACAAATCTTGATTCTTAGGCTCTAAGTCCAAATCGCCCTTTAGCACTTCTAAAGCTTCTTGAAAAGACAAATTTCTAGCCTTAGCAAACTCTTCAAAACTAAGATTATTTAAGAGTAATTTTGCTATATTATAGCTTTGTTTTTGATTGGTGCTACTTAGAATAAAACTAATAGGAAAGTTATCCCTCCCACTATGCTTCCCCCCATCAATAAATACATTAAGTTTCGCAAAATAGCCTATCCAATACCCATAATCCCACCAAGCTAACGCATAATCCCCACTCTTAGCAGGAATCTCACTCAAACTCTCCACTTCTTGCTTTTCTAAAATTGGCAAAGGCAGATAACTCTTAATATGCACCAAATGAGGAAATAATGATGCCACACAATAAACCCCAATTAATCCATAAGCCAATGCTTTCTTAGGCTTAAAAATCTCCAAAATCACAAAGAGCAAATAACCCACACCTAAAGCATAAATTGGCACAGCATAAAAGGTGAATCGCAATCCCTTAAAATAACCAAAAAATCCAATAACCAAGAAAGGTAGAAAAATTAAAAATCGCTTATCTTTTATAAACAAAAGCAAGATTCCAAAACTTCCCAAAATAAACCACGCAAGATTCCCGCTAATGCGATACACAAACTCTAAAAACCCTAAACTTGAAACCTCAGCGATACTCTTCATAACATCTAAATAATGAAAATCTGCATTGCTAACATTCCCAACAACATAAACACTTCCAAAAATTTCAGGTAAAATCTTTATTGCTAACACCACGCCAAAAGCCACCAAAAGCGCATAATAAATTCTCCCAAAAAACTTAAATAAAGAATCATTAAACAACAAAACCAAAGCCACACAAACAATAATCCATAAAATCAAGGATTGAGGAAACAAACTAACACTCAAAAGCACACACAATAAGATTCCATTAACAACCCTAGCCCTACTCCCAAAAAATCCAAAAAGCACCAAAACGCCACTATACCCTATCAACACATAACGCAAAGAAGGATAATAAACCAAAGCCACTCCGCTACAAACTAACAAACAAATCCCTTGAATCTTGCTAGTTTTCTCTAGCATATCAAAAATAACAACCCCCACTAACAATCCCAAAACCACCACAAGCATATCGGTATCATAATACCCAAACATCGTGCGATTATAATAGCTTACCCCAATACCACTAAGCACACCACACAAAAAGCTTATAATTCCACCAAAATGCCTAGCAAGATACACGACCAAAAACACAATAACACACCCAAAAAATCCCGACATATAAAAAATAATCTGCTCCAAAGACAAAGGAAGAATCCAAGCCAAAAAGGCAGTAATTTGAGAAAGCATTTCATTAATAGGCGAATGCAATGTGGATTTTACTCCCAACAAAAGATCCCTTGCGCCTTGTGCATAAAAATAACCATCATTTGTATTAAGCAACCAACCCTTATAATAATACAAATCTCCAAGCAAAAAAGGATAATAAAAACGCAATAAAAGCGACACAATATAAGCCAAAACAGCCCACCAAAACCACTTTTTCAAACCACAAAACCTTTTTAAAATTTGACACTTTTAAAATTGTATCGAATTTCACAAAAACTTAACACTTTTATGTTAGCATTGCGCCTCAATATAAACTAGGGAGCTTTTAATGAGCAGGATTTTGCTATTATTGTTTTTTCCATTTTTTTTATTTTCACAAATCCTTGTTACTTCACAACCAATACAAAGTGGATTCTTAAGTCAAAACCACACTTATGTGGGATCGCTTTATTTTAGCGAAAGGGCTTTACTAGCCTCTGAAGTTTCTGGAGTAATTGAAGAGCTTTTTGTTCAAGAGGGGCAAAAGATTACGGCAGGACAACCCCTAGCAAAACTCAATAGCGACTTACTTATAAAAGAAATAAAAGCCAAAGAATCCCTGCTTAAGCAATCCACCGCACTTTTAAAAAAGAGCAAAAAAGACTTTGAACGCTACAAAAGCCTTTATGAGAGTGATTCTATTGCTTATAAAGAATACGAAGATGCTCTCTTTAATCTCCAAGCCCAAGAGGGAAACACAGAATCAATTGCTGCAGATTTAGAACACTTAAAAACCCAAAAAGATAAAAAAATTCTCAAAGCCCCTTATGATGGCGTAATACTCCAAAGACTTCTTAAACAAGGCGAATGGGTAAATGCTGGTGCAAGTATTTTTAATATTGCCAAACTAAGCCCACTAGAAGCTAATATTGAAGTTCCCTTTAGCATTTTGCGCTCTTTAAAAATCGGCGATTTAGTGCAAGTTAATATCGCTAATAAAACCTATTCTGCTAAAATCATCGCCCTTATTCCATTGGGCGATTCCAAAGCAAGAACTTTTCCCATCAAACTCTCCATTGATGATAAAAAGGGCGAATTAATTGAAGGCTTAGAAGTGAGAGCAAATCTCAATATCACTAAATCCCAAGAAAGCCTTCTAGTGCCTAGAGATTCTATACTTCCTACTCAAAATGGAGATTGTATTTTTATTATTAAAGACAATAAGGCAAAACAAGTATTTATTAAAGTCAATGGCTATGAGGGCTTAAATGCTTCTATCGCGCCTGTTAATGCCACTCTCTCCACAAAAGATAGAGTAATCACTCAAGGCTTTGAGAGATTAAGAGATAATCAACCCATCAAAGAAAATAATAACTAGAGTAACCAAATGGTAGAAAAAATTATTAATCGCCCTGTTGTCGTTATTGTTGGAATGATTCTTGTTACACTCTTTGGTATTTTAAGCCTAAAAACAATGCCCTACCAACTCACCCCCAAAGTAACGCGCCCGATTATTTCAATCTCTACAACTTGGGATGGCGCAACGCCTTATGAAATTGAAAGAGAAATTATTGAAAGACAAGAACAAGTCTTAAAAGGAATTGATAATCTTGTTTCCTTAGAATCACGCTCTAGAAATTCAAGAGCTAATATTACCTTAGAGTTTAATATTGGCACAAATCTCACAGAAGCCTTGCTTGATGTGAGTAATAAACTTGATGAAGTCAAAGGCTATCCTGACAATATAGATAGACCTATTATCCGCGCCACAGGTGATGATACCTCTCCAATTATTAGAATGTCTTTAGTAAGCGATTCTAAAAATGTTCGAGAATACCGAACTTTTTTTAATGAAAAGGTGATTCAGCATTTTGAACGCATTGATGGAGTGGCTGAAGTGTTTTTTCCAAGCGGTGATGATAGGCAAATGCATATTATTTTGGATTATCAAAAACTTGCTGCTTATGACTTGACTATCGATACACTTATTAATGCCCTAGAGAGAGAAAACATAAACATTTCCGCAGGCACAATGAACTATGGAAGAAAAGCCTATCGAATCCGAACTACTGCTGAATACAAAACACCAGAAATGATTGCAGAAACAATCATTTGGAGCGATGGAGTTAAAAGAGTTAAAATCAGCGATGTTGCAAAAGTGCAAGAAGGCTTTAAAAACAAAGTGGCAGTTTCTTTTTATAATGGGCAAAATTCTCTTAATATCTTTATTAAACCCACTGCTGATGCCAATACACTTGAATTAACCAATAAAGTCGAAGAAGTTTTTAAAAATCTAAATGAAGGCATTCTTAAAAAAGAGGGTTTAAGACTAGAATGGGTTAGCGATCAAAGAAACTATATCACACAAGCTATTGATTTAGTAAAAGGCAATATTTTAGTGGGTGCATTCCTAGCTTGTGGAATTCTCTTTGTCTTTTTGCGCTCCATTACTTCCACGCTTATTATTGCAATCTCAATGCCTCTTAGTGTATTTGGGACTTTTATTATTATGGCAGCCCTAGATAGAACACTAAATGTTGTTTCTCTAGCAGGGATTTCCTTTGCAGTGGGTATGTTAGTTGATTCGGCTATTGTGGTGCTAGAAAATATTGATCGCCACAGAAAAATGGGAAAATCTCCTATTCAAGCTGTTAGCGATGGGACAACAGAAGTCGTTGGCGGACTAATTGCTTCGGTTTTAACCACTGTGGCGATTTTTATTCCTATTATCAATGTTCAAGAAGAAGCCGGACAACTTTTTCGCGATATTGCCATTGCATCAAGTAGTGCTGTGGGACTATCACTTTTTGTCTCTGTGCTTGTTATTCCTACTCTAAGCTATCAAGTCAATAAACGCACCATTAGCTTAACTCCACCAAAATTCCTTCTGCTTTTAACGCAGAAATTTGTAGAGTTTGGTAATTATTGTGTAAAATGGATTATGTTTTTTGTTAATAAGTCAATGCAAAATACAAAAAATAAAATTTTAACAATCACAAGCTTGACTTTTATCTCCATTGCTTTTGCTTATTTTTTATTTCCCAAAATGGAATATTTACCCCAAGGAAATCAAAACTTCATCTTTGCCAAACTCAATCCCCCGCCGGGTTTATCCTATGAAGAACGCGTTAAAATTGGACAAACACTCTATCTTTGCCTTAAAGATTACTATGCCTCTAGCGGTTATCAAGGCAGTGCTACTTTACCCCCTATTGCAAATATGTATTATTTTGCCAATGAAACAAATATACAATTTGGTATGCGTTCTGCTGAAGAAACAAGAGCAAGTGAGTTAATTCCTCTAGCAAAAACTTGTATGGCTCAAATCCCAGGCATCACAGGCAGTGCTTCCCAACAAGGTATTTTTGAAAGGCGTGGAGGGCAAGGCAGAAGCATTGATGTGGATATTAGTGGCACAGATTTAGACAAAATTATCATTACTGCTTTAGAGCTTCAACGCATTACCCTAGAAACCTTAGGCAAAGAAACCCAAACTTCACCACGCCCAAGCCTAGAAATGCTCTATCCTGAAATAAATCTTTACCCAAACAACGAAAGACTAAAAGCAGTAGGCTTAGATGCACGAAGTTTTGGAGTTACTATTGATGTGTTAATGGATGGGAGAAAAATTTCTGAATACAAAGAAGAGGGGCGAGAAAAAATTGATCTCATACTCAAAACCCAGCAATCACAAATCACTTCCCCAGAAGAACTTTATAATGCCTCAATCTATACTCCAGAAGGTGGAATCTTGCCTATCTCCTCTCTAGCAATCCAAAAATTAGAATATGGGATTAATGAGATTCGACATTTAGAGAGAGATAGAACAATCACTCTACAAATCAATCCTCCCAAAAATATCACGATTCAAGAAACAATGGAAATCATACAAGGCGAAGTTTTAGAAAAGCTAAAAAATAGCGGTGCTTTAAATGACAACAAAATCACCCTAAGTGGAACTGCTAATCAACTCACTAAAATTAGAATAGCTTTGGAGGGAGGATTTATTTTGGCTGTTTTTATTACCTATCTTTTAATGGCTGCTTTATATGAAGATTTTATTTATCCTTTGATTATTCTCTTTACAATCCCGCTTGCCCTTGGAGGAGGAATTTTGGGATTATGGCTTACTAATCAATTCATTGCTGACCAACCCTTAGATGTCTTAACTATGCTTGGCTTTATTATTCTTGTAGGAACCGTGGTCAATAATGCAATCTTAATTGTTTATCAATCCTTACACAATATTAGACTTTATGGTATGGATTATCAAGAAGCTATTTTAAATGCAGTGCAAGTTAGGATTCGCCCTATTTATATGAGCACACTCACTTCACTTTTTGGTATGCTACCACTTGTCATCGCACCAGGCGCTGGTAGTGAAATCTATCGGGGACTTGGAGCGGTTATTTTAGGCGGATTAGGATTATCCACATTTCTTACTATTTTCCTAATCCCTTGCTTACTTTCATTTTTCATCAAAAAAGAGGTAAAAAATGTCGCTTAAAACACTATTTTCTTTATGCTTTTTTATAAGCTTTGGCTATTCTCTTACTTTGCAAGAAGCGATTGATTTAACACTCAAAGCAAATCATACTATCAAAGAGCAAGAATTTCTTTTGCAAGAAGCACAATACAATTACAAAACCTATCAAAGCCCATTTTACCCCTCTATTAATGCCACTTATTCAACTGATAGAACCAACCGTATCTCAAGCCAACGCACTAGAAAAACTTCAGGGAATCTAGGTGCAAACATACAGCTAAATCTTTTTAATGGTTTGAGTGATTATTATAATCTTGCGAGTTACAAATCTCTCTCAAAAGCGCAAGAACACCAACTCCAAGCTACTAAAGAAGATATTATTTTGCTTGTTAAAACCGCATATATCAACGTCTTAAGACAAAAGCAAAATGTCATTGTTGCTGAACAATCCAAAGCACTCCTAGAAGAACAAAGGCGCGAAAGTGCAGAATTTTATAGAGTAGGCTTGATTCCTAAAAATGATTTATTAGAAGTGGAAGTTGAGCTTAATAACTCTATTCAAACCCTACTAAGCGCTAAAAGCAATCTAGCCTATTCTCTAAAAAATCTTGAACGCTACACGCGCACTAAAATTAACCTAAAAGACTTAGTTGAACTTAGACTTCACCAACCTACTCTCATAGAATCAACACTCAAAAATTTAATGTATCAAAAACGCTCTGAATTACTTTTTTTAGATTCAGTAATCCAAAGCAAAGATTACTTGGTTAAAAGCGCTAAGGGGAATTTCCTACCTAATATCAATGTTATTGGAGATTATATGCGCTATGGAGAGGATTACAAGCTTACCAAAAGAACTAATAAATATAACGACGAAACAATGATTACTCTGCAAATTAATCTCAATCTTTTTAATGGATTTAACGACAAATATACCTTAGAATCAACTAAAGTCAATAAACTCGCCTTTGAGAGCCAAAGAATCACTTTATTAGAAGATTTAGATTTGCAACTTTTCTCCGCCCTAGAAACCTACAATCTCTCACTAAATGCTTACAAAGTCGCTTTAAGCGCTCTTGCTCAAGCTGAAGAAAACTATCGTATTTCCCAAAATCGTTACAAAGAGAGAATCCAAAGCACCAGCGACTTTTTAGATGCAGAATATTTATTAACTCAAGCAAGAACTAATGTGGTTTTAAATCGCTATGCGATTCTTCAAGCCTTGGCAGAAATCGAAAGAATCACACAAACTCCACAAATTACTAATTGATTTTTCCTTAATATTTTTTTAAGGTAGATAAAATCTACAAAAAGTTAAAATTATAGTTTCTTAGACATTTTTTTAATTCACTTAGAGTGAGGGATAAATGACAGGTTATTTGGTTGCCATTAATGCCAAAACAAAACGTGGAGCAATTGAACAAGCCAACAATAAGCGCCGCTACGAATTTGATTTACATATTTGGAAAGGAAAATTAGATGAACTAACACCTAATAGAGAAGTTGAATTTGAAGTCTCTGATTCTAAAGAAGTTATCTTTGTTAAACCAAAATTCATTAAAGAAAATTTTGAAATCCACCAAACCAAAAGCATCAAAGATTGCATTTATGATTATTATGGGAGAGTTGAAGATATTATCAAACGCTACCAAAAAGATATTAAATCCAAAAAAGAATTAGATTTTTTACGCATTAAACGCTTTTTATTCACAGCTTATAATGATCTCTTTGAACTAGATAGCACGATTCCAAACCTTGCTTTAAGCAATCTCAAATCCGAACTAACTGCTTTGGATAAAACCTATGAAATCTTTATAAAAAAAGCTTCTTATCCTCCCATATATTCTTATGAAAAAATTTTTTTAGCAAAGCAAATTGAATATGTTAAAACTGAAGAACTTATTCAAACCACACAATCTATCATCAAAAGCGCCACAATACAACAAGTCTCTATGGGAGAGGCGCTTAAAAGACTTGAAGAACAATTTGCCAAACGCAATGATCAAAACTCCGCAAACTATATCCAAGCACAATCTTATCTTAAAAATTTTCGTAAAAAATATGTTGATTTACTCCATTATCTTTCCTTACAAAAGGAGAAATTAACTAAAATCACTAAGGCTAAAGAAGAATTTTATGATAAATTCTATGAACCTTTTTTAAAAGGCTATCTCCCACTCATCAAAGCTTTTAAAACAGATTTTATCAAGCTCTTAAACACCAAAGCTTTTGACTTAGATTTTTTATTATGGCAAAGAGCTAAGGGAAGTTTAAGTGTTCGGCGTTTCTTTATTGAAGCGGGTATCACAGGAACTTATAGCTCAAAGACTTTTTTAAAATACTTTCTTAGAAGTCTTGATAAAACAAAAATTCGCAAAGAAACACAATCACTTTTTGATTTGCTTAAATACTTAGAAGCTTTTAGTAAAAAAAATATTTTACTAATCCAAAATTCAAAAGAAGATAGCAAGCGCTATCAAGAATACCTAAAAAAATTTGACAATGATTTACAGATGACAACCTCTAACAAACCCCAAAACAATCTCAATCCAACTTTACAATCTCATTATGATGTTATTGTGATGGAATGGGTAGTCAATAAAATGAGCCTTTTAGAGTTTATCCAAAAATATTACCAAACCTTTAAAGCAGAAAAAGAAATCAATTTTTGTGCTATTGTGCCTAAAAACTTCGATAAATCTCTTATGGAAGATGCTAAGAAAAAGGGAATTATTTATTTTATCACCCAAGGAGATGTGGATCAATTTATTGATATGATGCGCATGATTTTATAAAATCCCAAACTTCTTTAATGGAAATTTTGCTACAATAGCAAAATAATTTTTACTTTTTTATTTTAGGGTATTTGAATATGACTTTTAATTCCACTTTAGATTTAATCCAGACCTATGAAGCTGGAAAGCCAATAGAGTTAGTTGTAAGAGAATTTGGTATCGCTTCAAAAGATATTGTTAAACTTGCCTCCAATGAAAATCCGCTTGGTGCAAGTCCAAAAGCCATAGAAGCAATTACAAAAAATGCCGCAAATGCGCATTTATATCCAGATGATTCAATGTTTGCCTTAAAAGAAGGCTTAAGCAAACACTATCAAGTCAATTCAAAGCAAATCATTATTGGAGCAGGAAGCGATCAAATCATTGAATTCTGTATCCACGCAAAAGCTAATAAAAATAGCAAAGTCTTAATGGCAAAAACCACATTTGCAATGTATGAAATTTACTCTAAAATGGTGGGCGCAACTATCATCAAAGCACAAAGCCAATTTCATAACCTTAAAGAGTTTTTAGAACTTTATAAAACTCACAATCCATCTATCATCTTTCTTTGTGTCCCAAACAATCCCTTAGGTGAGTGTTTAGGTAAAGATGAAATTTTTGATTTTCTAAGCAAAATCGATTCAGAAACACTTGTAATTATTGATGGTGCCTACCAAGAATACGCAAAAGTCAAAGACACAAGCAAAGCCATTAATCCAAAAGAACTCATTCAAAGTTTTCCTAATGCAATTTATTTAGGAACTTTTTCTAAAGCTTATGGATTAGGCGGTATGAGAGTTGGATATGGAATTGCCATGGAAGAAATCATACAAGCACTCTTAAAAGTGCGTCCGCCCTTTAATATCACCACCCTTTCTCTTGTAGCTGCCATTGAAGCACTAAAAGACCAAGAACATATCAAGCAAACTACCAAAAACAATTTAGAGCAAATGAAACTCTATGAAGATTACGCTAATAAAAAAAGTATTTCATACATTCCATCTTATGGGAATTTCATTACTTATCTTTTTGAAAAACCACTTGATTCAACTCTTATTGCTGATTATCTTCTCAAAAAAGGAATGATTATTCGCAATCTTGCTTCTTATGGATTGAATGCTATTCGTATTACCATTGGGACAGAAAGTCAGAATCAACGCTTTTTTGCTCTTTTTGATGAATTCTTGGGATAGTAAGTAAAAAATGGATTTAAAAGTATTATTTGAACAAATAAGAAGCCTTTACAAACGCCTTAATAAAAAACAAAAAATTGTTATTTTAGCTACTATTGTAGCCATTGTTGCTTTTATATCAGGCTTGATTGTTTGGAATTCTATAAACAATAAAGCTGGGGTAATGTATCCGGGGTATGCTGTTTTGTTTGAAGGAGTTAGCCCAGAAGATGGAGCGTTAATTATCCAGCAACTCCAACAAGACAAAATCCCTTATCGCATCCCTAAGGACAATACAATTTTAATCCCACAAGAGCTTGTTTATGAGCAAAGAATGAAACTCGCAAGCAATGGGATTCCAAAAAGTAGCAAAGTAGGCTTTGAAATCTTTGATACAAAAGATTTTGGCGCCACGGATTTTGATCAGAGAATCAAATACCTCCGCGCCATTGAGGGAGAACTTGCAAGAACTATTGAAAGTCTCTCTCCAATCCAAAAAGCAACCGTGCATCTTGCGCAACCCGAAAGAAGCGTTTTTGTAAGTGAGCAAACTCCACCTACTGCTTCTGTTGTTTTAGCGTTCAAACCAGCACAAACTCTTACCCCTAAGCAAATCTCCGGTATCAAAAATATTGTTTCTTCTGCAGTGCCTAATTTAACCATTGAAAATGTGGAAGTTGTCAATGAAAAAGGTGAGCCTCTTAGCGAACTAGATGAGCTAGGTGGCGCAAGGGAATTAGCTGCTGCACAATTGCGTTATAAAAATAACTTTGAGCAATCTTTGGAAGAAAAGATTATCAATATTCTAGCTCCTATTGCAGGTGGAAGAGAGGGCGTGGTAGCCAAGGTAACTGCGGAATTTGATTTTGCTCAAAAAGAAAGTACACAAGAATACTATGACCCAAGCAATGTCGTAAGAAGCGAACAAAACCTTGAAGAAAAACGCGAAGGTTTTAAGCCCAAAGAAATAGGTGGAGTCCCAGGAGTAGTCAGCAATATCGGACCTATCCAAGGTTTAGAAGATGAAGACAATAAAGAACGCTATGAAAAATCACAAACTACTACAAACTATGAAATTAGCAAAACTATCTCTAATATCAAAGGAGAATTTGCCACAATTAGACGCCTTTCTGCAGCCGTAGTTGTTGATGGTAAATACCTAAAACAACTTGATGAAAATGGCGTTGAACAGCTACAATACACCGCACTAAACCAAGGTGAAATGGAGCAAATCTCTGCACTTGTAAGACAAGCTATTGGCTTTAACGAACAAAGGGGCGATGAAGTCTCTGTAAGCAACTTCCAGCTTAATGGACAAAATTCAGGCTTTAAGGCTAGAACTCCGCTAGAGCGTTTCTTAGAGACTACACAAAATCTACTTGCACCTTTTATGCCGCTTCTTAAGTATGTCATTGTGGGGATTATTTTATTCTTGTTCTACAAAAAGGTCATCTTGCCTTTCAGCGAGAGAATGCTTGAAGCCAAAGCTGATGAAGAAGAAGAAATCGAATCGCTTCTTAAGATTGATGAAGATGAAGAAGAAAGTAGTGATAAACTTAATGAAGTTAGAAGACGCATTGAAGATCAACTTGGCTTTGGCAATGGAAGCAATGAAGATGAAGTTAAATACGGAGTTCTTTTAGAGAAAATTCGTGAAATCGCCCAAGAAAAACCAACCGAATTAGCCAATTTATTTCAAACTTTGGTGCATGATGAATTAGGAATTGATAGTATTGGTGCACCAAGAGGAGGTAAATAATCATGCCATCTATCACATTAAATCCGAGACAACAAGCGCAATATGATGAATTCTCTATGGCGGAAAAAATCGCTATTTTATTAGTTCAGTTAGGTGATGAAATTACTGGGGAAGTTTTTTCGCATCTTGACTTAGATTCTATTACTGAAATCTCAAAATACATCGCCCAAAATTCCGGTGTAGATAAAACTATCGCTGCGGCTATTTTAGAAGAATTTTATGCTATTTTTCAATCCAATCAATACATTTCAACAGGTGGTTTTGAATATGCTAAAGAATTACTCTATCGCACACTAGGTCCAGAAGCTGCCAAAAGAGTTTTGGATAAACTTGCAAAATCAATGCAATCTTCACAAAATTTTGCTTATCTTTCGCGTGTGCGCCCACAACAACTTTCAGACTTTATTATTCACGAGCATCCGCAAACTATTGCTCTAATTCTTGCACACATGGATCCTACTAATGCTGCAGAAACATTAAGTTTCTTTTCAGATGATTTGCGCGCAGAAATCGCCATTCGTATGGCTAATCTTGGTGATATTTCCCCCAATGTTGTCAAGCGCGTTTCAACCGTTTTGGAAAATAAGCTCGAATCGCTTACAAGCTACAAAGTAGAAGTGGGTGGTGTGCGTGCTGTTGCAGAAGTCTTTAACCGCTTAGGTCAAAAAGCCGCTAAGGCAACTATTGCTTATATCGAACAAATTGATGATCAATTAGCAGGTGCGATTAAAGAAATGATGTTTACCTTTGAAGATATTGAAAAGCTTGATAATAACGCCATTAGAGAGATTCTAAAAATTGTCGATAAAAAAGACTTGATTCTAGCACTTAAAGCTTCTCCAGAGGAGCTTAAACAAAAATTTATGTCCAATATGTCTCAAAGGGCTAGTGATCAGTTTTTAGAAGAAATGCAATTTTTAGGCGCTGTTAAGGTTAAAGATGTTGAAGCTGCACAAAGAAGAATTGTAGAAACCGTGCAATCACTCTCTGAACAAGGCGTAATACAAATTGGCGAACAAGAGGATACCATTGAATAACATTAACGAACACAAAAACATCATCACAGAAGAAAGAAAATCAAAACACGATATTCAAAAATATAGTTTTAGAAATATGGAAGTTGCCAAAAAACAACAAACTTTAGATACAAAAAAAGATTTTGCACAAAAGGAGCCAGAACCAACTATATCACAAACCTCTCCTATATCTCAAGATTTATCAGAAGAGCAAATTCAAGAAGTGCAAAAAATAGAAGAAATACCAGTTCAAGTAGCTCCTTCACTCAAACTCTTTGAAACAGAGGTTGTTGATAAGATTCTCCAAAAGAGTGATGTTCTAGCGCAATCTTTGCAAAAACTCCAAGAACAATTTGATAAACAAGAAAAAGAAATTAGCCAAAAAGTTATTGAAGCCAAAGCTGAAGCCAAAGAACAAGGATTTAATGAAGGCTATCAAAAAGCCAAACAAGAATTAGAAACGCAAATCAATAGCCAAAAAGAGCTTTATTCTTTAAGCATTAAACGCATTGATGAGCATATTAGTAATGCCAAAAATCACATTATTAATCTTGAGAAAGAATTGAGCTCTATCGCACTTGACATCGCCAAAGAAGTCATCACCAATGAAGTCAATACTAATAGCGCTAAAATCGCTACTTCTCTAGCAAGAAATCTCCTGCAAAATCTTGCAGAAAATACACAAGTTACACTAAAAGTTTTCCCAGGGGACTTAGAAGAGCTAAAAGAAACATTGCAAGATTTAAATAATGTAAGCATTCAAGGAGATCCAGCAATCGCCAAAGGAGGTGTAATTATTTTAAGTAATGAAGGCAATATTGATGGAGATATTTATATGCGTTTTGAAGCCCTTAAAAAATCCATTTTAGAAAGTAGATTCTAATGTCTCTTGATCCAAAATACTTAGAAATTTTAAAAAAAGATAATTTTAACGAGGATGATTATATCACACTCAATGAGTTGGCACAGGCTATACGCCAAAGAATCTTAGAGGTTGTCTCCAAAAATGGTGGTCATCTAAGCTCCTGTTTAGGATCTGTAGAATTAATTATAGCAATGCATTGTGTTTTTGATTCGCCAAATGATCCTTTTATTTTTGATGTTAGCCACCAAGCTTATGCGCACAAACTTCTAACAGATCGTTGGGATAGCTTTGAAACCTTGCGTCAAACCAATGGTATTAGTGGTTTTACAAAACCTCAAGAAAGCAATCACGACTATTTCATAGCAGGACACAGCTCCACTTCTATCTCCCTTGGAGTAGGAGTAGCAAAAGCTTTTTTACTTAATCACTCTAAAAATATTCCCGTTGTTTTAATTGGAGATGGCGCAATGAGCGCTGGATTAGCTTATGAAGCTCTTAATGAGCTAGGTGATAGAAAATATCCTATGGTGATTATTTTAAATGATAATGAAATGAGTATTGCAGAGCCTATTGGCGCAATTAGTAAGTATCTTTCCCAAGTCATTGCAGGAAGTTTTATTCAAAAAATCAAATCAAAAGTGAGTAATGCTTTTAACAAAATGCCAAATGCTACTTACCTAGCTAAACGATTTGAAGAATCCCTTAAACTTATCACCCCAGGATTACTCTTTGAAGAACTTGGGTTAGAATACATTGGTCCTATTAATGGACATAATCTTAAAGAATTAATCAATGTATTCAAACTTGCCAAAAATTTAAAAAAACCTATTGTAGTGCATACTCAAACACTAAAAGGCAAAGGCTATCCTTATGCAGAAGGTCATTTAGAACATTGGCATGGTGTGAGTCCTTTTGATATGCAAAAGGGAGTTTCTCTTTCACAATCAACTTCCAAAAGCCCAACTCAAATCTTTGCGCAAACGCTTTTAGAATACGCACAAAATGATTCAAAAATAGTGGGTATCACCGCAGCAATGCCAAGCGGAACAGGGCTTGATTTACTTATCAAGCACTTTCCTAAACGCTTTTGGGATGTTGCTATTGCTGAACAACATGCCACAACACAAGCAAGCTCTTTGGCAAAAGAAGGCTTTAAGCCCTTTGTTGCTATTTATTCCACCTTTTTGCAACGCGCTTTTGATCAGCTAATCCATGATGTAGGCATTATGAAAATGCCAGTTAAATTTGCTATTGATCGCGCAGGAATTGTGGGTGAAGATGGAGAAACTCATCAGGGTGTTTTTGATATTGCCTATCTTAAAATAATCCCTAATTTTACACTTTTTGCACCACGCGATAATGCTACTTTAAAAGAAGCCATTGCTTTTGCAAAAGATTTTTCTGATGGACCTTGTGCTTTCCGCTATCCTAGAAAATCATTTTTGCTTGAAGATAATCTCATTCAGCCCACTCCTTTTATCTATGGCAAACTAGAGATTTTACAAGAAGCTAAAAGCGATATCTTACTTATTGGTTATGGCAATGGGGTTGGTAGAGCTATAAAATGTGCTCAGATTCTAAAAGAATCAAACCTAGAATGTGGCATAGTAGATCTACGATTCCTAAAACCACTTGATGAAGTATCCTTACAGAATCTTGGACAAAGATATTCTTGTTGGTTTATCTTTAGCGATAGTGCCAAAATGGGTGGAGTTGGCGAATCACTTTGCACCCTAGCCCAAAATTACAATCTTTCAATCAAAATTCATTCTTTTGAATTTGAAGATACTTTTATTCCTCATGGTATAACACAAGAAATAGAATCTCTAATGGGAGCTAATCCACAAAATATTGCCAAAGAAATTTTAAAGATCATAGGAAAAGAAAATGTATAAAATCTTATTTTTCTTGTGTTTTATGTTTTCACAATCCATTTTTGCGCAAGATGACTTTTTAAATGAATTTGAATCTGAATACACTTCAACAGCCATCAACGATCCTTTTGAAACTTATAATCGCTTTATGAGCAATGTCAATTGGGGGATTTATGATTATGTTTTTAGCCCTGCCCTAGAGAGTTACAACGCCGTTACTCCACTTGGATTAAGAATTGGTATTTATAACTTTTTTGACAACCTTGCTTCCCCCTTGCGTTTTCTCTCGCAATTATTAACTTTACATTTTAAAGAAGCAGGTAATGAGTTTGCAAGATTCTCGCTTAATAGCACCTTTGGAATTGGAGGAATCTTAGATATTGCAACCCCAAATGGCTTGTATTCTAAGCGTTCTGACTTTGGAATCACCTTTGGGAGATGGGGGCTTGATGGAGAATTCTACTTTGTTTTGCCATTACTTGGTCCCTCAAATTTTCGCGACATTCTTGCAATGCCTCTTAATGCTCTTACTTATCCTACTACTTATATTGATTCTTTTTGGACTTCTAGCACCATTTATACTTTAAAAGAATTTAACTACACTGCAAGACATAAAGACACCATTGATACATTAAGAAGAGATGGTTTAGATTCTTATATCTTAATGAGAAATGCTTATGAGCAATTTAGAAATGAATTAATCAAGGAGTAACCTATGAAATTTGTTTTAAGCTTTTTATTTTTGGTGTTTTCAAGTTTTGCACTTGAATTTAACCAAATCGATAAAACTATGGAAAACAAAATCAATAAAACCTTACAAATCCTACAAACTTCTAATCAAAGCATAAACGCTATTGCACAAGAAATTTTTAATCTTTTTGATATGGTCTTTGATTATGAACTTATGGCAAAACTCTCCCTCTCAAAAAAATACAAAGACTTAACAAAAGATCAGCAAAACGCCTTTAATAAAGCCTTTGAAGCAAGTCTAAAACGCAGTTTTACTGATAAACTTCATCTTTACAAAGATGAAACAATAAAAGTCTTAGGTGGAGAAAAAATCAAAAATAATCGCTACAACCTCAAAACTTCTATTATTTTAGATGGAAAAATCAACTACATTATCTTTAAATTTAGAGAATCAAATGGTGATTGGAAAATCTATGATGTTGATGTTTTAGGTATTAGCGTTATCCAAACTTACCGCTCACAATTTGCTGATATTATTGATCAACAAGGCTTTGAAGCCCTGCTAAAAAAATTAGAAAGTGAAATTATCTTTGAAAATTAATATGGGTTTGCTTTTTGTTTTTAAAAACATTTTAAGATACCCCAAAAGCATTTTATCTTTATGCTTTTTGGTTTTCTTAATCTCTCTTTTTTATACTCTCAAACTCCCTATTGATGCAAACTCTGAAAGTTTAATCGCAGAAAATAATAAAGATTTTAAAATTTATGAAGAGATTCTACAAAATTATCAAAACAAAGACTTTTTAATTCTCTCTTTTAGTCCCCAAAATGATGATATTTTTAATCCACATTCCCTTAAAACACTTGAAAATCTTATTGATGATATTCAAAAAATTCCGCAAGTAGAGAGCACCCTAAGCATTCTTAATGCCCCATTGCTAAAAAGCACTCCAACCCTAGAGCTTCAAGATATTTTAAAAATCAATCCCACCTTGCTTTCCCCGCAAACTGACAAAAATCTAGCCAAACAAGAAATCTTAAACCACTCCTTTTATACACAAAACATTATTTCCAAAAATGCAAAAGTAGCTGGGATTCTTATCTTTTTAAAAGAAGATTCCAAACTCAAAGAACTCTTATTGCTCAAAAAATCTGCCACACCCCAAGAATCTCAACAAATACAAGAACTTATACGCACTCATAAAAAACAAATTCAAGACCAAAATGCAGAAATTATTCATTATCTAAAATCACTCCAAAGTCAATATCAATCCAAAGGCGAGATTCATCTTGGGGGAATCACTCTTATAACTAATGATATGATTGAATATGTCAAATCCGATCTCATCACTTATGGCACTATTTTAAGCATTATTCTAGCTCTGATGCTTTGGATATTCTTTAGGCAAATGTATTTTGTTGTTCTTAGCTTTGGTGTTTGTCTCTTTGTTTTAATTGTAAGCAGTGGAATCTTTTCATTTTTAGGCTATCAAATTACGATTGTTTCTAGTAACTATGTCTCTTTGCTTTTGATTATTTCTGTTTCTTTAATTGTGCATTTAATTGTTTCTTATTTGGAATTTTACAAGAAATTCCCCAAAGCCTCACAAAAAAACTTAGTCTTTGCTGTAATACTCAACAAATTTTCGCCAAGCTTTTTTGCAGTCTTAACAACTATTATAGGATTTTTAAGCCTAATATTTTCTCAAATTCTCCCTATTATTCATCTAGGCATTATTATGAGTATTGGAGTTAGCGTTGCTCTTATATCCACCTTTATTCTTTTTGGAACGATTCTTGTGCTACTGCCAAAACCAACTCAACATAAAAATATTCCCAAATGGCATAAAAATCTACTAAGCAATTGCGCCAACATTGCAATCAATAAACCAAAACTAGTCTATGGTATTGCTTTATTTTGTATTCTCTTTAGCATTTATGGTATCTTGTCTTTAAGAGTAGAAAATAGCTTTGTTAATTATTTCAAAGACAAGAGCGAGATTAAACAAGGCTTACTTCTTATTGACAAAGAATTAGGTGGCACCATTCCACTGGAAATTATTGTTACTTTTGATGAAGAATCTAATAGCCATTCTACAAGTTTTGAAGATGAATTTGAAGCAGAATTTAATGCTTTAGAAAAGGAAGATTCTTATTGGTTTGATAGTCAAAAGCTACGGATTGCCAAAAATATCCATAATTACCTAAATAACAAAGAATTCATCGGCTCTATCTTAAGTCTCCATAGCCTTTCTATTTTGGTTGAATCTTTAGGCTTAGGTGCTGATGATTTTATGATGGCTTTTTTATACAAAAATTCCCCCCAAACCCTCAAAAGTCAGCTTTTTACACCTTATGTAAATCTTGAAAAAAATCAAATGCGCTTTGTTTTTCGCACTTTTGATTCCAATCCCAATCTTAAGCGCAATGCCTTTATTCAAGAAATTCAAAATGATTTAACACAAATCCTGCAAAAAGAACCTGTTAGTTTTCAAGTTAATGGCATAATGGTGCTTTATAATAATCTTTTGCAAAATCTTATTGCCTCTCAAATTGATACACTTAGTCTTGTTAT
Source organism: Helicobacter colisuis (assembly GCF_023646285.1). Lineage (NCBI taxonomy): Bacteria > Pseudomonadati > Campylobacterota > Epsilonproteobacteria > Campylobacterales > Helicobacteraceae > Helicobacter > Helicobacter colisuis. Next base: position 118,500 of record NZ_JAMOKX010000001.1, read on the forward strand.
TGGTGCAATCTTTATCGTATTTATTTTGATTTTTAGAAGCCTAAAGCTTTCCATTATTGCCTTATTAACCAATCTTATTCCCTTGGGCGCTATCTTTGGATTTTTAGGGATAAGTGGGATTCCGCTAGATTTAATGGGTGTTACCATTGCGGCAATCTGCCTTGGTATTGGCGTTGATGATGTGATTCACTACATTCACCGCTACAAAGAAGAATTAAAATTCTACTCTATAAAAACAGCCATTAAAAACTCCCATAACTCCATCGGCAATGCAATGTATTACACAACTTTAATTATTGTTATAGGATTTTGCTCAATGATGAGTAGCAATTTTATTCCCACTATTTATTTTGGATTACTCACTACTCTTGTTATGCTTTTAATGCTAATAAGCTCACTTATTTTACTTCCGACACTTTTAATGACTTTTTATGCTAAAAAATAATCTTCTATTTTTAAAATCACATCAGAGCTAAAACAATCCCACTGCAAAGAATACACAAGCTCTATTTCTTGATTCTCATAACCTTGAAGATTTTCAAAAAATCTCAAAGCTTCTTTTGTAATTCCTTCTTGCTCCAAAATTACTTTACTATTATTTCCTCCAAATAGCTTTACAGATAATACTTTTGCCCTTGTTACAAATTTTGGGATAGCATTACCCTCTCCATAAGGCTCAAATTCACTTAAAGTTTTAAAAACTTCTCTATCTATTCTCTGAAGCGGCAAGATTCCAAGCACATCATCTTGATTTTTTTGTTTGCTATAAATCTCCATCTTCATTAACGCACTTTTAAAATCTATAAATTTTTCTTGCAGCAATCCAAGACCAGCTGCCTTAAAATGCCCACCAAATTTTTCCAAAAATTCCTTATTTCTCTCCAAAACTTCAACACAATCTATGCTGCTAGAACGCATACTTCCCTTCAACCCAGCCTCATTGCTAGTTAAAACAATGCTAGGTCTCTCAAACTCTTCACAAAGTTTTGCTGCAACAATCCCAATAACCCCTTCATTCCAATTCGGATTACACACTACTACAAAAGGCAAAGTTTCAAAGTTCTCTTGACGTATAAATTCTTCTTTTGCCTCCAAAAAAACTTGATTTTGTATAGCTTTTCTTTGCCAATTAAGCTCCAAAAGTTCCTCCAAAATTTCACAGGCTGCTTTAAAATCATCTTGTATCAAAAACCGATAGGCAAGTTCAGCACTTCCTAGCCGACCAGCACAATTCAAAAGTGGGACAAAATAATATCCCAACAACCGAGAATTAAGTGGATATTTCTTAAAATGATTCCTTAACAAACTTAAAGATACTCGTTTATTTTGCCCTAAAATCTCTAGCCCTTTTTTTAAAAGCACCCAATTAATGCCCCTTAGAGGCATAACATCACTCACAATAGCCAAAGCCAACAAATCCAAAAATTCAAGCATTGAAACTTGCAAATTCATTTCTTTTTTAATAGCAGCGCACAGATACCACGCCACACAAGCTCCACAAATTTCAGATTCTGGGAAATTTGGAGAAAGCTTAGGATTGCAAATTAGTGCATCTGGTAGAATCTCTTGGGGAGTGTGGTGATCAGTGATAATTAACTCAATCCCCCTTTTTTTGCAAACTTCTGCGGCTTCTATGGCATTAATCCCATTATCTGCTGTGATAATCATATCACACTCTATTCTTTCTACCAAAGCACTAGAAATTCCATATCCATCACTAAAGCGATTAGGTATAACAATTGCAATCTTATAGGGTATTCTTTTAAAAAAATCTTGTAATATCGCACAAGACACAACACCATCCACATCATAATCCCCAACTACAACTATTCTTTTTTGTTCTTTTATGGCTTGGGCAATTTTTTGGGCAATTTCTGAAAGATCATTTAAAGTGCTTGGCAAGGGGAGATTTTGTAGATTTAAAATCTCCGTTGCACTAAAGCGCGTAGTAAGTTTCTTGCTAATAAGTTCTTTGTTAAGTAAAGGTAGATTCTGCAAATCAATTGGCATTATACTTTAAAGCCTGCTTAATAAACTCTAAGATTACCAAATTAGGTGCCTGCAATCTTGAAGTGAATTCTGGATGGAATTGAACAGCAACAAACCAAGGATGATTTTCTAACTCAATCACTTCAATAAGTCCTTTTGATTCCCCTGAGATAATCAATCCATTTTTTTCTAAAATCTCTTTGTATTTAGGGTTTGCTTCATAACGATGACGATGTCTTTCTTTGATAGTTTTTTGTCCATTATAAGCTTTTTGTAGCCTACTACCCTCTTTAGTTTGACACTCATACTCTCCAAGTCTCATTGTCCCACCCATAGGAGAAGTGTGCGTGCGAATCTGCTTTTCCCCATTTTGATCAATGAAATTCTCAATTAAATAAATAAAAGGCTCTTTTGTTTTTGGATTAAACTCCATTGAATCAGCTTCCTTAATTCCCAATACATTACGCGCAAACTCCAAAATTGCCAGTTGCATACCAAGACAGATTCCAAGGAATGGAATTTTATTTTCCCTTGCAAATTTAATTGCTTCCATTTTGCCCTTAATCCCACGCTCACCAAATCCACCGGGCACTAAGATTCCATCAACATATTTTAATTGCTCTAATAGTTCTTGATTCCGTTCTAACTCCTCACTATCAATCCATTGAATATTCACTTTAGTGTCTAAATTTGCCCCTGCATGCACCAAAGCTTCAATAAGAGACTTGTATGATTCTTTAAGGTTAAGATATTTACCAACAAAAGCAATACTTACTTCATTTTGAGGGGCTAAGATTCGCTTAACAAGACTATCCCATTCTTTCATATTAGGTGTAGATTGTGGTAATTTCAAAAACCTTGAAATTGGAACCAAAACCCCCTCTTTTAGGAAATTTAAAGGCATTTGATAAATGCTTTTAGCATCTTGAGCAGTAATCACACAATCATAATCCACATCACAACCCATTGAGAGCTTATTTTTTAACTCTTTTGATAATTCTTTTTCTGTGCGTGCAATAATAATTTGCGGAGTAATACCAATGCGTCTTAACTCCTGCACACTATGTTGCGTGGGCTTTGTTTTTAATTCTCCTGCCACACGAATAAGTGGAATGAGTGTAACATGCACACTAATTACACGCTCTATCCCATATTCGTGCTTAATCTCGCGCATTGCCTCCAAAAATGGTAATCCTTCAATATCGCCCACAGTTCCACCAAGCTCGACCACCAAAATCTCCTTGCCCTCACCTGCAAGTTTAATTCTCCTTTTAATCTCATCAACAATGTGTGGAATCACCTGAATAGTCTTACCCAAATACCCACCTTTGCGCTCCCTATCAATAACAGAAAGATACACTTGCCCAGTTGTAAAGTTGTTTTTGGAAGAAAAATCCATATTTAAAAACCGCTCATAATGCCCAATATCTAAATCAGTCTCCGCACCATCTCGCGTAACAAAGACTTCTCCGTGCTCTAAAGGACTCATTGTGCCAGGATCGACATTGATATAAGGATCAATTTTTAAAATCCCCACTTCAAAACCAGAATGTTTTAATAAAGTTGCAATAGATGAAGAAGTGATCCCTTTACCAAGAGAGCTTAAAACCCCTCCTGTTACAAATATATATTTTGTCTCTATCTTAGACATAGCAAAACCTCTAAAAAATATTTTGGAAATTATAACGCCTTAGAAGTTAATTTTCACTTTTTTATAAGCTTGTTTTTAAAATATATTGATGGCTTTTTACGCAGTTATTTTATTTTTTAGAATTATAAATTTTCAAACTACCTTTTATTTTCCTTGCAAAAAACTCCAAAAAAACTCTAGCTTTTTATAAAAAGTGCATTATGAGAGCTTTATTAATTTTTATTATAATATTTAAAATAACTCATTATCTCATCCTTTTTTGTTAAAATAAAGCCAAATCTTAAATAAAGATTAATAGCCTTGATATTCTCATTAAAAGCACAAGCATAAAGATTCTTAACAGCCAATTCCTTTAAAGCATAGTCCATAAGAATCTCCATAAGTTTTGCACCATAGCCTTTTAAATGCGGATTTTGGTATAATCCAAACTCACACGAATTGCCCCTTTTTAAATCCACAAAATCAATCACACCAATAGCCTCTTGATTTAAAAAAACTAAAAAATACAATTTTGTAGAATTATTTTTTAACCCTTCAATAAAACCCAAATGCTCTTCCCAAGAAATTACCTTATTTTTCATAAAGCAAGAAATTTTTGGGTTATTTCTCCATTCCCAAATCTCTCGCTTTTGACAATTATCAAGCTCAACAAAATTCTTTAAAATTACCACTTAAGCAAAAACTCCTACAAGATAATTAGATAACCAAGCCATTTTTCCACTCATTATCAAAATTCCAATTGTAATTAATAACCCACCAGCAAACCACTCAATCCATTTAAAATATTTCTTAATGTGATCCAAAAATGCAAAAACATACCCAACCAAAAAAGCACAAAGCAAAAAAGGCAAACTAAATCCTAGAGTATAAACCACCATAAGCTTAATCCCATCACTAGCTTCCAAACTCGCTAGAGAAATAATTCCTGCTAAAATAGGACCCACACAAGGTGTCCAACCCAACGAAAAACTCACACCTAACAAAAAAGGAGTAAAAAAATCACGAAAAAAATTAAAAGAGATTGTTTGAATGGAAAAAGTTTTTTGGTAATTCAAAAAAGGAATCTGAATAATTCTAGCCGTATGCAATCCAAAAACTATTAAGATCCCTCCAGCAAAATACGCCACAATAGGACTAAGCAAAATACCTCCACCCAAGATTCTAGCTGCCACAGCCCCTAATAAAACAAAAACAATTCCCATTCCTAAAACAAAAAACAAAGCATTGCGAACAATCACTAAGCGCATTCTCAAATCCAACTTCTTATAAGCCTTAAGCTCACTGATAGATACTTCTGAAATATAAGAGAGGTAAGCAGGAATAAGTGGCAAAACGCAGGGACTAATAAAAGTTAGAATCCCTGCAATAAAGCTGATTAAAAGTGGTGCCTTGTCAAAAAAAACAATCAACCATTCTTCCAAAAGCAATCCCTATTACAAAAAAGTTACTAATCTAGCAAATTAGGTAACCACAAGGAAATTTCCGGAACATAAGTTGTCAAAATTAAACCAAATAGCAAAACACATAACCAAGGAATAATAGAAATTGTTACATCTTTTAGGCTTAAATTTGTCAATGAACTCGCCACAAAAAGATTCAAGCCAACAGGTGGCGTTAGCATACCAATCTCCATATTTACAATCATAATAATACCAAAATGAATAGGATCAATTCCAAGCTGCAATGCAATTGGCAAAAGCAATGGCGTCATAATCATAACAACCGAGCTTGGCTCCATAAATTGCCCCATTATAAAGAGAATGAGATTAACTAGGATCAAAAACATCCACCAAGTCATATTCATACCCACTAAACTCTCAGCAATAATATGTGGTATCCTCTCACTTGTTAAGAAATGTGCAAAGACAACTGCAAAACCAATAATAAAGAAAATCATCGCTGTTGTGATGGCAGCATCCAAAAATACACCATATAGATCTTTAATTTTAATGTCTTTATACACAAAAATTGAGACAATAAAAGCATACACTGCGCTAATTCCTGCTGCTTCAGTGGCAGTAAAGATTCCTGCATAGATTCCGCCAATTACAACAAAAACAATCAATAACGCCCAAAAAGCTTCTTTAAACTTCATCCATCGTTCTTTAAAGCTTGCTGGAGTTGTTGATTTAAATCCAAGTCGCTTAGCACCAATATATGCATAAAGCATCATCGCTCCACCAATCATTAAACCAGGAATAACTCCCGCCATAAAAAGCTTTTCAATAGAAACTTCCGCTGTTACACCATAAACAATCATTACAACAGAAGGTGGAATCAAAATCCCAAGACTACCCGCTGAAGTAATTGCGCCCACAGAATAGCTCTTAGGATATCCTGCTTCGTTTAGTGCAACAAACATAACCGAACCAATTGCAACAACAGTAGCAGGAGAACTTCCACTTACAGCAGCAAAAATAATACAAGCCAAAATCGCACTCATAGGAAGCCCACCTGGCAAATGCCCCACGATGCTTTTTGCAAAATCAACAATTCTTTGTGCGGAACTTCCTTTACTCATCAAAGAACCCGCTAAAATAAACATTGGAATCGCCATTAACGCTGGTTTTAAACCATTAAGCATAATCTCTGGAACTCCCATAATATCATAGGAACTAAATAAAATCATCGTGCATACCGCACTCACTCCCAAGGAAATTGCAACAGGAACACCAAGCAACAACAATCCAAACAAAACAATTAGCAAAAATGCAACACTCATAATCTCCCCTTAATCCTTAATCACCGAATCATGTATCATTTCTTCTTCTGCATTTTTAACAACTTTATCAGCATCCATCCAAGAAACTTCATAAATTTTTTCTATACTGCGGTAAGTTGCCCCAAAAAATGCAATTGGCAAACAAAGAAGGAAAATCCATAAAGGGACATTATGAAGTGCCTCACTCATATAACCTATTTCGTAATTCAACACGCAAACCATCAAACTTGCATAAAACATAAATCCTAAAAAAATAGAATTCAAGATATGTGTCCCAAGAACACAAGCTTTTGCCCAAGATGGAGAGAATTTTTCAAGAAGCATTGTTACGGAAATATGAACACCTTTTCTAAAGCCATAAGCTGCTCCAAAAAAAGCTGACCACAAAAAACAATATCGTGCCACTTCCTCTGCCCAAGTTAATGAGCCAATCTCCGGGAAAAACCCGGCGATATATCGCATAAATACATTAATTGCTGTAATCACAATTCCAATCACCATTCCACACACAGCAACATTTTTATTAATTCCTGCAATAATTACATCTAAAATTGCAAAGAATTTGTTGATTTCAGGACTTTTGTGCGCATATAAAAACGGCTTTTGAATTATTAATAACAATCCTTTCAAATCCAACCCTTTATTTAGTATTAATTGTCTTTTCGATTAACTCTTGACTAACTAAATCATAAAACTTTGGATAAATTGCAACCATCACATCTTTCCATTGTTGCTTTTGATCTTCAGTAAGCTCAAAAATCTGCGTTCCTGTTTTATCATCTGCTTTAAGTTTATCTAAAAGCATCGCTTCTTCTTTTGCACTCTCTTCTCTTTCATAAGCAGTCGCTTCTTTCATTGCTGCAACAAATTTCTCTTGTAAATTTTTTGGCAATTCATTCCAAAACTTCTCACTTGCAACTACCAAATAGCCTAAATATCCGTGATTAGACATTGTAATAGAGCTTTGCACTTCATAAAATTTAGAATTATAAAGGTTTGAAAGCGGATTCTCAGCTGCATCAACAACACCAGTTTGCAATGCTGAATAAACTTCTCCAAAAGGCAAAACCTGTGGAATCCCTTTAACTGCTTTTGTTTGTTCCTCTAACACTTTAGAACTCATAATACGCATTTTTTGTCCTTCCACATCACTTGGCAAAACAATTGGCTTTTTATTAGTGCTAAATTGCTTAAACCCAGCATCCCAATAATCCAATGCCACATAACCCTTAGCAGTAATCACATCTTTTAGAATTTGCCCCACTTCTCCATCCATTACTTTATGTAAATGCTCTGTATCGCGAAAAATAAAAGGAATATCCCATAAATTAAACTCTTTAGCAAAAGGGGTAAATTTTGAAAAGCTAGGTGCAGCTAATTGCACATTATTACGCTTAAGTTCTTGGAAAACCTTGTCATCATCAACAAGTTGTGCTGATGGAAATACATGCACCACGATGCGACCATCTGTCATTTCATTGACTCGTTTTGCAAAAAAATCCGCCGCCCTTCCCTTTGGGGTATTAGCACTCACAACATGAGCGAATTTAACCTCATACACTTTGTTTGGATCATCAGAGGCTGCAGATTCTTTGTTGCCACCTCCACAACCTACCAAAGCAAATGTAGCAAATATTGAAGCTAAAATGATTTTCTTCATTAATCTCTCCTTTTGGAAAACAAAAATATAAAAACTTACACTTAAGCGTAAGATTTCATATTTTACAGAGTTTTGCTAAAAGTATAGTTTATTTTTGTTTCTTTATTTGAAATCCTAATTTTAAGGCTATAAAAATTACTTTTTGAAACAAAGTATTTAATTTATTATGATTTATAATTTGCAATCGCCTTATCCAAAATCGCCTTAGCACTCTCCAAATCGCAATACTCTTTAACTTTTACCCATTTATTTGGCTCTAGCATCTTGTAAGTTTCGAAGAAATTTTTGATTCTATCAAGTGTAATTTTTGGCAAATCTTCTAGTGATTTAATATTGTCATACCTTGGATCAATCTTTGAAACTGGCACAGCAATCAATTTCTCATCTATTCCACTTTCATCTTCCATAATCAAAACACCAATTAATCTCGCCTTAATCACACTTCCTGCTTGTAAAGGATATTCATTGATTACCAGCACATCAGCAGGATCACCATCATCACTCAAGGTATTTGGTACAAACCCATAATTAGCAGGATAAAACATCGCACTATACATCACTCTATCAACAACAACTGCGCCACTCTCTTTGTCAATTTCATACTTTATATTGCTTCCATAAGGAATCTCAATTACAACATTTAATTTATCCGGATTACTTCCTACTTCAATTTTGCTTAAATTCATATTTTCTCCTTTAGATTTTACTTTTAATAAAGCTTTCCATTTCGCTTACAATTTCTTCAATGGTTCTTTCCCCATTAATTTTATGCAAAATGCCCTTGCTTGTATAAAATTTCTGAATCTCCGCCAAAGGTTCTAAATATACTTTCATTCTATTATTAAATACTTCGACATTATCATCAGCGCCTCTAGCACGCCCTAGCACTCTATCACAAGCAACTTTTTCACTCACCTCAACTTCAATCACACTCTCCAAAATGATTTCTTGCTTTTGTGCTAGAATCTTATCTAGCTCTTGCATTTGCTCCACGCTTCTAGGATAACCATCAATAATTACAACATTTTTAGGCGCATTAGAAATCGCATCAACAATGGTTTTAACTACAATATCCAAAGGAACAAGATTTCCCCTACTTGTAAAGCTATCAATCAGCTTCCCTAGCTCACTCCCACTTGCCACTTCAGCGCGTAGTAATTCACCTGTAGAATAATGCACCATAGAATCGCTATTGTTTTTACTAATAATCTCTGCATCTGTGGTCTTACCGCTTCCTGGCGCACCAATCACCAAAAATAACTTCTTCATAAATTCTCCTTATTTTTTTGTTTCTCTTACTCTAATGTGTAATTCTCTTAATTGTTCTTCATTAGCGGGACTTGGAGCTTCTGTAAGCGGACAAGTCGCTTTTTGAGTTTTAGGGAATGCAATAACATCTCGGATAGAATGCGCTTTGCAAAGCAACATAATAATTCTATCCAAACCAAAGGCGATTCCTCCATGTGGTGGCGCCCCGAATTGTAACGCTTCAAGTAAAAAGCTAAACTTATCTTGCGCTTCTTCTTGGCTAATTCCTAAAAGTTCAAATACCTTGCTTTGAATCTCTTGCTTATGAATTCTAATACTTCCACCACCAATTTCAAATCCATTTAACACTACATCATACGCCACAGAATTAATCTCTTCAATATCTTGCACTTCTAGATTCTTTGGCATTGTAAAGGGGTGGTGCAATGCAGAAATACTGCCATCATCATTGCGTTCAAACATAGGAAAATCTACAACCCAAAGGAATTGATAAACACTCTCATCAATCATTCCCATATCACTAGCAATTTTTTGGCGCAAACGACCCATATAATCCCAAACGATTTTTTTAGCCCCAGCGCCAAAGAAAATAATATCGCCAACACTAGCGCCAACACGCTCCAATAAGACTTTAAGATTCTCTTCCTTAATGAACTTAACCAAAGGACCTTTGATCCCATCTTCTTTGATTTGCAAATACGCCAAGCCTTTTGCTCCAAACTTTCTCACAAACTCTTCAGCTTCACCTAGAGTTTTGCGGCTAAAGAAATTATCTCCACCTTTAACACAAAGTGCTTTAAAGCGATTTTTCTTAGAATCTTTAGCAATGGAAGCAAAAATTTCATTACTTGAATCAACAAACAAATCCCCCACTTCAACAAGTGGTAATTCATAGCGTAAATCAGGCTTATCACTACCATACTTCTCCATAACTTCATTATAAGTATAGTGCGGAAAGGGCGTTTGAATAGTAATGCTACAAGCTGCAAAAATAGATTTTAAAACTTCCTCTGCCACCCCTATCACATCTTTTTGCTCACAAAAACTCATTTCAATATCAATTTGTGTAAATTCAGGTTGTCTATCTAGTCTTAAATCTTCATCTCTAAAACATTTTGCAATTTGAAAATATTTATCAAATCCACTCACCATTAAAAGTTGCTTAAAAAGTTGCGGACTTTGTGGTAATGCATAAAATTCTCCATGATGCACACGACTTGGCACGAGATAATCTCTTGCACCCTCTGGAGTAGCTTTAGTTAAAATCGGAGTTTCAATCTCTAAAAACCCCAAATGACTTAGAGTATTTCTCACGGCTTGAGCGACCTTGCTTCTTGTGATAAATATCTCTTGTAAGCGGGGATTACGCAAATCCAAATAACGATACTTTAATCTTACATCTTCTCCCACACTCTCATCACCCACAGCAATAGGCGGAGTTAAGCTTTTGTTTTCAATGGTTAATTCATCAATCAAAACTTCAATTTTGCCGGTTTTAAGTCTTGGATTCTCTAAGCCCTCTCCTCTCTTTCTTACCTTGCCTTTTGCAACTAGCACATACTCATCTCGCACTTCACTAGCGATTTTGTGAGCTTGTTGTGAATCTTTTGGATCAAAAACAAGCTGCACTATTCCACTTCTATCGCGTAAATCAATAAAAATAATTCCGCCGTGATCTCTATAAGTATTACACCAACCACATAAAGTTACTTCCCTACCAATATCTTTTTCATCTAAATCTGTGCAATAATGGCTTCTCAAAACGCTTACTCCTAAATTTTATTGTTACCAAAAAGTGGATTTTATCAAAAAAGTTATAATATAACATTTAAAAGAATTAAATTTAATTTTATAGCCACTATCCCTTGATATTTGTCGCTCTTTTAGGCAAAAAAGGAATAATTTTTGCTTTAGATCTTTAAAGTTTTAAAAACCTAATTTTAAGGAATGCTAATGAGAATAGGGACGAACTCTAGCTATACAATGTTACAATATTATCAAGGAAAAACACAAAATGGCTTAAATGGAATCTTAGCCCAAATGAATGGCTTAAAGATTCAATATGGCTATCAAGATAGTAGTATTTTTAATAAAACACTTGAACTAGACTACAACCTTACAACTTTAACCCAAAGCAAAGAACTTGCTAATAATGCACTTACTTTTACTCGACACACCGATACTGCCTTGAGTGAATTAGTCAAAAATATGGATAATTTCAAAAGCAAACTTGTCCAAGGAGCCAATGATATCCATAGCGAAACTTCACGCCTAGCTATTGCTCAAGATCTACAATCCCTTCGCAATCACTTTTTATCCATTGCTAATACCTCCATTGGTGGAGAATTTATCTTTGCAGGAACCGCAACAACTTCTAAGCCATTTAATAGCGATGGAAGCTATAATGGAAACAATGCAACACTTAGTGCACTTCTTAGTTCTAGTAACTCTGTAGCTTATAATATAACGGGTTATGAGTTATTTTTCGGTTCTGATAATGATACTAATCGAATCATTTCAACTAATGTCCCCAAATTCAACCAAAGCGCTCTAAACCCTCAAATTATGGATCCAAATCATCCAACCGGAAATAGCGAAGAAGTTTATATTACCGCTGAAGATACCTTGCGCGATTTAGTGGGCGATAATGATTCTGATACTAACAACAATGATCCAGAAGTTTTTTATATTACAGGTCGCAGACCAGATGGGACAGCCTTTAAATCAAAATTTGAGATGGAAGTGGCTTACAACGATGAAGATCAAGCTGTCAAAGTGCAAGATCTACTTGATAGAATCGGAAAAGAATTTGGTAACACAGAAACTAGTCAATCTGTAGAAGTTACTCTTAATGAATGGGGAGAAATTGAAATAAAAGATCTCACAGGAGGGCGATCTAATATTGAATTTTATATGGTATCAAGTAGCTATCAAGATCCAAACAATCGACCTCCAATTAACCCAAATGGCGATGGAGTAGGCACGGCAGATATTGATACACTCTTAAATAGCGGAGCAAAGGTAAATACCTATGTTCAGAGTCCTTATTTGGGTAGTTTTTCAAATTCTCAAATCACTTCTGTAGAAGACTATAACGATCATAGACTTCACACGATTCCAACCACTTTTAGGAATCACAACAACGAGATTGCAAAAACTTCAACTTTGCTAACAGATATTTTTCCTGATGGCGTTACACAACTTGATTTAAGAGGAATCTCCGCCAATGATGCAGACAAAAATCCAACCAACAATAACTTAAATTCTACTTTTAATATCACTCCAACTTCCACTGTGCAAGATTTAATGGATTCTATCAAAACAATGTATAACAATCAACAAGGTGCCAATGTTGAAGTGCAATTTAGCAATGGAAAAATTACTATTATTGACAATAATGTTTCCCAAAAAACTCCACCCGATCAATCTCAAGATAATCTACCTTTCACAGGAGAAAGCTCCCTAAGCTTAACCATTACTGCTCAAAATGCAGGGGGTAATGTCAATGGATTCCGCAATGATTATAGCGTGGAATACGATAGAGTAGGTTTTAGTAAAGAAGGTTCTACTCTAACTTCCAATGTCTCACAAATTGTTCGCGATACCAATGAATATGCCACAATGAGCACAAAACTCTCAGAAGTTTCAGGAGTTGGACTTAATGGGCACACTTATAACTTTGAAGTCAAAGATGTCAATGGAACTCCAATTAGCGGTAGAATAGAGTTTAGAGATGCAGGAAGTGTGATGATTATTGATTCTCCTGCCACAATTAATGGGGTGGATATTGATGGAATTGAAATCCCTATCTTAAATCCCAATGGAAATCCACCCCAAGTCGCAGGTGATCCAACTCCTGCTGATGAAGTTACCTATCAACAATTAGCCGATACTTTAGGCATCGTAATGAATTTATCCAATTCAAGCCAAGCAGATTTGCAAAATATCTTTGTTCAAGGTGGTGCAGACTTCAACAATCCAGATGTCAAGCTTTCTTATGAAACACTCATTAGCAATGCTAAAAATAATGTCTCTATTAGCCTTGATTCAAGCGGACAAATGCAACTCAAAGATCTTAATAATTCTCCTACAAGAATGGAATTTATGTTTTATGATAACCAAAGTAGCAACTTTGCTCTTGATGCTAATGGCAGAGTAAATACAACAGGACACCCTGCACTAACTTTCCAAGCCAATAATGCCATTATTGCTGATGATCCACATGTGGATTTTTTCAAACAAATCGACACAATCATTCAAGCACTAGAAGATGGCACTTATAGACCTGGAGGTAGCAATGAGTATGATGATAGTATGCGAAATCCTGGTATCCAAAACGCACTTTTAGTGTTTGATCATCTAGCCGATCATGTCAATAAAGCACACACTAAAAATGGGGCACAAGGCAATTCATTTAAATACTCTATTGAACGCACTGAATCACTTATCGTGCAAGTTAAAACCTTGCGTTCTGAAACAATTGACACTGATTTTGCAGAAACTTATTTGCAGTTTTCTACTCTATCTTTAAACTATCAAGCAATGCTCTCTTCTATTGGCAAAATCTCACAACTCTCGCTAGTAAATTATATGTAACAAACTTTTAAAACCTAGCATTTAGGGTCGCTTAATATCTGACCCTAAATAATGTTTCACTAACAAACTTTAACCACAAAATACAACATACAAAGCCTTAAAATCCTTAAAAAATCGTAAATTTACCATTTCACAAGTAATTAATTTCTCAATGTTTTTTTAACATCGTTAATCTAAATAAACTCAAAAAAAGATAACTATAAATTTACTAATAACCAAGCTATAAAATCAAGTATAACCCATTAATAAACAATTAATATTTCGCGCACTAGAATCATATCGTATCTAAATATTAAAGGATTGGTGATGAAATTTTTCATTTCTTTGTTTGTTTTAGCGGCATCTTTATGGGCTAAAGAGATAGCTTATACAGATGAAGTTGTGTCGCTTTACCTTAATAAAGATGACACTAAAGTTACAGGAAGACTTTTGCCTACAAACGCTTTTGAGATTCTAAAAAGCGATAAAGACAGAGTTTTAATCAAGCTTAATGGATATGTAAATCCAAAATCTCCTTCTGTAATTTATTTTAACGATTCTCAAAGAATCATTGTTGCTGCTTTTTCCAAGAATACAAAGCTTAATTTCTTACAAAAAACTGCGGGGAAAAATGGCAAATGGGATAAAGTTAGTCTTGAAGTTTGGGCAGATAAAAAAGATTTTGCTAAAGACAACAAAAAAATGTTAAGTTACGCAAAAGATCTTTTTGCTAACAATTGCGGAATTTGTCACGCTTTACACCCCGAAAAAGAATTTACAGCTAATGCTTGGCCAGCAGTTTTTCGCTCTATGGCAGATAGAACGGGGATTGACAAAAAAGACAGATGGCTAGTAATACAATATTTACAAAAAAATGCAAAAGATTTTAAAGCAAAATAAAAAGGAAGGCTTATGTTAGATAGAAGAAAATTTTTAAAGGTTGGCGCAGCATTAACAGCTATTCCACTTATTCCATCTATAAGTGCAGCAAAAAGTGTAGAGGCTACAAAAGTTAGTTTTGGGCTTATTAAAAATGGTGAAGTTATCACAGCAGCTCACTGGGGAGCTTTAAAGCTTACTATTAAAAATGGCAAAATCGTTAAAAGTGAGCCTTGGGAAAAAGCCACTAACATGGATAACCCATTACAACACTACACTGCAGATATGGTTTATAAATCTCGCGTTAAATATCCTTATGTGCGCAAATCTTACCTTGAAGATCCCGATAATCCCAAACCTGAACTTCGCGGGAAAGAAGAATTTGTGCGTGTAAGCTATGATGAGGCTATAAAACTTATCGCAAAAGAACTCAAAAAAACAAGAGACACTAAAGGCACAAGTGCTGTTTTTGGTGGAAGTTATGGTTGGAAATCTAGCGGTAATATGCAAAATGCAAGAATCTTACTACATAGATTCTTAAATGTTACAGGTGGTTTTGTTGGTTCTACTGGGGATTATTCTACAGGAGCTTCTCAAGTTATCATGCCTTATGTAGTTGGATCAATTGAAGTGTATGAACAACAAACTTCTTGGGAAAATATTCTAGGAAATTCTAAATATGTTGTTATTTGGGGTGCTGATCCAATTTCAACTTTGCGTATTGCTTGGACTTCGTCTGATCAAAGAGGTTTGGCTTATTTTGAAAAACTTAAAAAAAGCAAAATAAAAGTTATTTGTATTGATCCAGTGAGAACTGATACAGCTAAATTCTTAAATGCAAAATGGATTTCACCACGACCAAATACCGATGTGGCTTTAATGATTGGTATGGCAAGTCATTTAATTGCCAAAAATAAAGTTAATTACGACTTCTTAGATAACTATACTACTGGTTTTGATAAATTCAAAGATTATATTGATGGCAAAGAAGATGGTGTTAAAAAAGATGTTAAATGGGCAAGTAAAATTTCTGGTATCAGTGAAAAAACAATCAGAGAATTAGCAGAAACTTTTTATGATAATCCTACTATGATTATGAGTGGATGGGGAATGCAAAGAGCTCATTATGGTGAGCAACCACACTGGATGCTTGTAACTCTAGCTTCTATGATAGGACAAATCGGCACCAAAGGTGGTGGTTTTGGACTTAGTTATCATTATAGCAATGGCGGTGTGCCAACTTGCAAAAGTGGTGTAATTGGCGGTATTAATGCAGGAAGCTTGGGAATTTGGGAAAATGGCAAATTCAAAGGCTTAGCTAAATCAAATCAAGCAGCTGGTGGTGCAGAATGGCTTCAAAATGCTGCAAGTGCTTCTTTCCCGGTGGCAAGAATAGCAGATGCATTGCTTAACCCTGGCAAAACTATCGACCATAATGGTGGTAAAATCACTTATCCTGACATTGATTTTATCTACTGGGCAGGTGGAAACCCACTTGTTCATCACCAAGATACTAACAACAATGTAAAAGCTTGGAGAAAACCTAGAACTATAGTTGTAAATGAAATTTACTGGACTCCAACAGCCAAAATGGCAGATATTGTAATGCCTGCAACTTCATCTTATGAAAGAGATGATATTACTATGACTGGGGATTATTCTAATATGAATATTGTACCAATGAAACAAGCAGTTGAGCCAGTGGGTGAGAGTAGAGATGATTATGTGATCTTCTCTGACATCTGCAAAGTTTATGGCAAAGATGTATTTAATGCCTATACAGAAAATGGCAAAAAGGCAAAAGATTTCATTAAAGAATACTACAATAGCGCTTTAAAACAAACTCAAAGCTTTGGTGAAGTTTTTGCAACTCCTATGCCAAATTTTGAAGAATTTTGGGCAAAAAATGAACCTATTACTTTTGATGTAACTGCAGAAAGTTATGAATGGACACGCTTCTTGGAATTCATAGAAGATCCAATCCTTAATGCACTAGGAACAGAATCAGGCTTAATTGAGATTTACTCTGAAACAATTAAAAATTACAACTATGATGATTGCAAAGCACATCCAACTTGGTTTGAACCAATTGAGTGGCTTGGAAACGCTACAAAAGAAGCACCTTTTCACTTGCTTACAAACCATCCAAAAGATCGCTTGCACTCTCAACTTTGCCACACAAACTTAAGAGATACTTATGCAGTAAAAGACAGAGAGCCAATTTTAATCAACACTAAAGATGCTAAAAAACTTGGTATTAAAAATGGCGATGTTGTAAGAGTATTCAATAAGCGTGGAGAAGTTCTAGCAGGTGCAGTTGTAACAGATGATATTATGCAAGGCGTTGCAAGACTATGTGAGGGTGCTTGGTATGATCCTAATGAAAATGGACTTTGCAAATGCGGAAATGCGAATGTTTTGACTATGGATATTCCAACTTCAAAACTTGCAAATGGTAATATTTCTCATACAGGTCTTGTAAATATCGAGAAATTTAAAGGTGATCTTCCAGCACTTAGTGCTTTTGATGCTCCAAAGGGCGCTAATTAACCCACTTTTCAAAGAAAGCTCTAAAGCTTTCTTTGCATAAAAAATCAATCTTAAAATATAAATCAAAACACAAATTCAATTAATTTTGATTTATAAGATTTTTATATTAACTTTTTTAGATTCTTAAAATTGCGATAGTTATTAGAAAATATCAAGTATTAAAAAAATAGCAACACAGAAATTTTCTTAAAAATAATACGCTTTAAAGTATGTGCGGTTTTTAGCATTAACAGCTTTTTATTTGCTATCCTGCAATTTTAAAACAAACTCTCTATATTTCTAA
Organism: Helicobacter colisuis; assembly: GCF_023646285.1. Lineage (NCBI taxonomy): Bacteria > Pseudomonadati > Campylobacterota > Epsilonproteobacteria > Campylobacterales > Helicobacteraceae > Helicobacter > Helicobacter colisuis. Next base: position 136,078 of record NZ_JAMOKX010000001.1, read on the forward strand.
AAGAAAATAATTCATAAGTTTTTTGAGTGGCGATTCTACCTCTAGCGGTGCGCTCCAAAAATCCATTTACCAATAAATAAGGCTCGATAACATCTTCAATAGTTCCCTCATCCTCACTCATTGCTGCAGCAAGTGTGCTAAGCCCAATAGGACGCCCCCTGCTCTCACAAATAATTTTTAAAAAACGCAAATCTAATTCATCAAAACCATATTCATTCACCCCAAGCTCATTTAAAGCATATTGTGTTCGCTCTTTTGTGATGATTTCTTCCTCTGCTACCTCTGCAAAATCTCTCACACGCTTTAACAAACGCAAGGCGATTCTAGGCGTTCCACGCGAGCGCTTAGCAATCTCTAATGCCCCTTCACTAGAACATTCTTTTTGTAGCTTAATTGAAGCAATTTGTGCAATTCTAGCCAATTCTTCTTTTTCATAAAACTGCATTCTAAACTGCATTCCAAACCTATCTCGCAACGGATTACTAATCATTCCTGCTCTTGTTGTCGCTCCAATAAGTGTAAAACGCGGTAAATCAATCTTTACCGTTTGGGCTGCAGGACCACTGCCAATAATAATATCCAATCTAAAATCCTCCATTGCAGGATATAAAATCTCTTCAATAGCAGGAGATAACCTATGAATCTCATCAATAAAAAGTATCTCTCCTTCACTTAGATTAGTCAAAATAGCTGCTAAATCACCTGCTTTTTCAATCATAGGTGCTGCTGTAACTTTAATTGGTGCATTCATTTCGCCACTAATAATGTGTGCCAAAGTCGTTTTGCCAAGCCCTGGTGGTCCAAAAAGCAACAAATGATCTAATACATCTTTTCGTTTTTTAGCCGCTTCAATAAAAACTTTTAGATTCTTTTTAAGCTTTTCTTGTCCTATGTAATCATCCCAATGGCTTGGGCGAAGTTTAACCTCTTCATCACCCTCTAATTCCATTTTTTCAATTTCAACAATTCTCTCCAAGCCTTCCCCTTAGTAACTCTCATTTATTTTAGGAAAATCTCCGTTCTTTACATCTTTTGCATATTGTTGCACTGCTTCTCTAACCAACTTTGCTCCCTCCAAATATTGTCGCACAAATTTTGGCTTAAAGGCTTCAAAGAATCCTAGCATATCACTCCATACAAGCACTTGCCCATCAACATTCACTCCACTACCAATGCCAATGACAGGAATTTTTAAGTTTTGTGTAATCACTTGCCCAACTTCACTTTTAACCCCCTCCAAAACAAGACAAAAAGCCCCTGCCTCTTGGAGTTTAATAGCATCGCACAAAAGCTCTTGAGCTTCCCTCTCACTCTTTCCCTTGACCTTATAACCCCCCTCACTTCTTACTAATTGTGGCTTTAATCCAATGTGCCCCATCACTGCAATTCCATTTTCAACAAGCTTTCTAATTGTTTCATGCATTTCTGCTCCACCTTCAATTTTAACCGCTTGAGCATTGGTTTCTTTGTAGATTCTAATTGCTCCTTGTAAAGCTATCTCTGGAGTAACCACACTCCCAAAGGGCATATCACACACTATAAGGCTTTGTTTGGCTCCATTACACACAGCTTTTGTATGATAGATCATCTCATCCAAACCAATTCCCAAAGTATCCTTTGCTCCAAAAAAACTCATATGCAAACTATCACCTACAAGTATCATATCCACTTCGCTATCAAAAATCCCTGCAAAAAGCGCATCATAGGCTGTAATCATTGTAATTTTTTCTTTATTTTTTTTCTCCAATATCTGTGTAATTGTTGTTTGTTTTATGGTAGATTGAATGCTCATTTTCTGCCCCCAAATAATCTAAAAACAAATTCTACTATATTTTCACATTAATTTTTCTTTGATAAAAACTTGACATTTAATTAAAATATCATTAAAATTTCAGGATTTGGGGCTGACATGAATTTCGACGGGAGTTAGATGGCTCTAGTTGCATACCGACTTGTGCTAAGTCGTAAAACTGGCTCTTAAATATAAACGCAAACAATTCAAATTACGCTCCTGCTTACGCTAAAGTCGCGTAAGTTTATTAACTCTTTTGGAGCTGTTTTTAGTTAAGATTCTAGCTATTTTCTAAAAGCATCATTTCTGCTAGATGCGGTTTTATCTACCTAGAGTAAAACTTAAGCTAAATAGGTTGCCTTGTTTATAGATTTTTGGGAGTTTTTATAGACAAGAAAGATTCTAAACCCAAGGAAGTATGTATATCAGCTGTGTTGGTCTAGTTTTCGGACTGGGGTTTGATTCCCCACAGCTCCACCATTTTATCTTTATTTCCTACAAGAGTCTTAAATCACTTAAAAAATCATTAAAGAATCAAAACAAAAATCTATATTGTATTCCTGCTTTTGTATTATCTTCTTGAATTCTATTATTCTCCCTTTGCAAAAAAAGCTTAATAGATTTGAAAGGCGAATACTCTACACCATAATTCCAAGTTTGCTCATTAACAACTTCATTATTCTGCACCACAGATTGCATTAAAACTAGATTTTGCAACAAAACATTTTCAACTTGATGTTTTATTCCATATTTTTCACCCCAATTAAGCGTTTGAGGATCTCTGGAGAATCCACCCACTAAAAGCAAAGAAAAATCTTCATATTCTAAAATCGGCAAATTCAGATTAAAATCTCCACCTATATTTTGATCATCACGTGTAAAATAAGAATTAAGATTAACTTTAAATTCCACCTTGGGTATATAAATCCCTGCTACATTATTTAGCTGCTCACTAAAAATAGGAGAAGCTGCTTTTAGAGTTGAATTAAAAACCTTATTACTCAAGCTATAAGCATCCCATTCAGCATTTTCATCAATAAGGCTCTTTACTTCTTCTTTTTCTTTATAAAAAGGCTGTTTGTAGTGCTTTGGTATTTTCTCTTCAATTACAGGCAAAGGAATCCCAAACATATCACCAAATTTCTTATAATTATTCAAAGGATTTTGATGATGAATCTCTTTACGAAGATAGTTAGATATTGCCGTTTCTTCCACTCCAAAGAGCATAACATTACAAAATAAAATAAGAATCAATCTAACAAATATCAAAAGTTTAAACTCTTCACTTTCAACACAAAAGCACTCAAATAATCTTTATGTGCTTGAATATCTAATTTTACACCTTTATCCAAAAACTCTTTTTTAAGAATTTTGACTTCCATTTTCTTAGCCAAATATTCCACTTGCGCTAGTAGCGAAAAAGAAACAAAAAGTGTTTCTTTGGATTGTGGAATATAGGCTTTAAGAAGATTCTGCTCTTGTGCTTGCAAAATAGCTCCTTTTGCCCCTTGGGTATAAGCGCGCACCAATCCGCCTGTTCCAAGCAATGTTCCGCCAAAATACCGCACACTAAGCAATGCACATTCTATCAAATCATATCCTCTTAGCACCTTTAAAGTTGGCATACCTGAAGTGCCTTTTGGCTCACCATCATCACTAAAAGATTCAACAATTTGAGATTGTGCATTGAAATATCGGCTTGCTGTTACAAAATGCACTGCTTTTGTGTGTTTGACTCTTGCTTCGTTTAAAAATTCTTCAAAACACTCAATAGGAATAAGAAAAGAGAGAAATTGCGAACCTTTAGCCTCAAAAATGCTTTGAGCAACTTCAGTTGGATAATACAAATCCACTACTTCCCTCTTTTAAGATTCCCTTGTGAAAATTGTATAATCCTCTCTGGAATCTCATCTAAACTAACCACTTCACACACTGCTCCTCTAGCAATTGCTTGTTTAGGCATTCCAAAAACTACACAACTACTTTCATCTTGTGCAATCGTGTAAGCTCCATTGTCATAAAGTTCTTTAATTCCAATGCTACCATCATCGCCCATTCCTGTCATAATAATTGCCAAAGCATTTTTACCAACAACATTATTAACACTGCGAAACATCACATCTACACTTGGTTTATGGCGAGAAATCCTCTCTCCATCAACACTTTTGATAAAATAATCATTGCCTACCTTATCCAAAAGCAAATGTTTTCCACCCGGTGCAAGGTAAGCACAAGAATTATGCAAATGCATTTTTTCATTTGCTTCAAAAACATCAATTACCGCAAGGCGATTAAGACGATTAGCAAAGGAAGTTGAAAAGCCTTCGGGAATATGCTGAGTAATAACAATGGGTGGTAAATTAGGCGGAAGTATTTGAATAATCTTAGAAATCGCTTCCACCCCGCCCGTGCTTGCCCCAATAGCAATAAGCTTTTTCCCTTCGCTCCTGCAAGGATTAGACTTTAAGATTAAATCGGGATGATATTTTTCATTATGATTAATCACATTAGTCCTTTATTTTAATAAAGGTATTCTGCCCTAAACGATCAACTTTAGAAGCCAATCCTAAAATACTTTCAGAATGACCCAAATAAAGAGTTCCACCAACTTTCAAACAATTAAAAAGCTTTTGCAAAATCTCCTCTTGATCGCTCACTTTAAAATAAATCAAAACATTACGACAAAAAATAATATCAAATTCATTTTTCCCAAAAGGATAAGTCTTGGCATACAAATTATGTTGTTTAAATTTAATAATATTTTTTAAGCTTGACTTAGCGTCCATTAAGATTTCTCTTTGACTTTTTGGCGTCATATCAAAAAAATCTTTTAACTCCAACCAAGTTGGAAGTGGATTTAAAAAAGTATCCACGATATATTTACCTCTTTTAGCAAACTCCAAAACTGAAGTATCAATATCTGTAGCTAATAAACTTATAGGGGTTTTGGAATGATAAATTTCTTTTGCATAAAGCAAAGTTGCAGCAATAGAATAAGGCTCTTCTCCAGTAGAGCTTGCCGAGCAATACACCTTAATAGGTTCACTTTCTTTGAATCGATGGGGCAAGATTCGATTAATCATATCCAAAAAATGGAACCCCTCGCGAAAAAAATCTGTTTTGTTAGTGGTAAAACTATTGATAAATTCCTGCTTAAATCGCCCACTCTTAAGCTGTATAAAAAAATTATCAAAATCATCTATTCCTAAATCACGCGCCAATTTATCAAGGCGATTTTTTATTGTAGAATCTTTATTACTTGGCAAATAAATCCCAGCCATCTCATAGATTAAATCTCGTGCTTTATCGATTTCATTGCTACTGATGAGTGGCAAGTTTCTTACCTTTTAAATAATTTTCTTTCCACTTAGCTATGCTTAAAGTATCAACCACTTGCCCTATGGCATTATATTGTTCATAATAATCTCTCACAAAAGCACATACCTCTTTCCTTAAGGGCATAAAATACCCCTCTTTATCCTTTAGAGCATACCTTGAGAGAAACTCTAGCGCATCTGCTTTATTTAAATAAATCTCAATAAGCTCATCGTAAGTTTGCAAATACTTTTCAATCAATTGTGGTATTTTTTCCTCACGAATCTCTAAAGCCACCGATTCAAAATTTCCAACATATTCCAAGATTCCAGCGCTAAAGAGAATATCGAGGTGTATCAATCCCTCACAATAATAAGGTAACACTTCACCCTCTTTTTTCCAAGCCATTAACCCAACAGCCCTTGAAATAGTATTAAACACAAGTTCTTTTAGTAATGGTTGATTCTTAGCAACAAAATAATAGGCTAAACCACCCATTGTAGCTTTAAACTCTTCAATATTCTTAAATTGACCACTTCTATTAATTTGCAATTCACTATCCAAGCTAACCCACAAAATATGTCCAAACTCATGTCCTATAGTAGAAATCTCATAAACTTTATACCAATCTTCTTTGCGATAATAAAGCATCTCGCGATTAAAATCCAAAAACTCTTCAGGAAAAGTTTTACGGCTTAAAAGCATAAAAGGCTTAGCACAAGAAATCTCCCATACTCTATCTGGAAAATAAAAAATCTTTTTGCCATATTTAGAGCTCACACTCTCATCATTTGGCACAACTTGCGCACTAAACAAACCATTTAGCTCTGCACCATAAAACAACAAAGGCTGTCCGCCATAACTTTGTGTTTTTACTAAAGATTCTTGAACGCAAAAATCAATTTCTTCTTTATATGGAGTTTGTGGCATTTTTGCTGTATATTGAGAATAAAATTCCACAAAAGCCTCTTTATTAACTTCACTAGTAGAATCCAAATCAAGTAAATCTTTTCCCTCATAGATTCTAGCAATTCTTAAATCCCACTCTGGCGCCACTGCTCTTCTATAATGATCTTCATAATACTCCAAAGGATGCCCCACTTGCAATGGCGTTGTGATTTTCATCCAAGCCCTATCCACATCACGCCAAGATTCTAAAAGTTTTGCGGTATCTTTTTCCATCAAAGCTTTTTGCAGTGTTTTAAAATATGCAAGATAAGAATCTTTTTGTTCAAATTTTGGGCAAACTTCAGGAATGAGCTCAAGACTTAAAAGCATTTTTTCAAAAGTAGTTTGAAATAACTCAAAATCCTCTTTAAAAAAATCTGCATAAGCGATGGCTTGATACGCATTTTCTTTTAATACAGGCACCGAGTAGCTTCTATCGCTTACTTCGCCATTTTGTGAAACTTCCTCAGCGCTCTTTAAAGCCTCAAGAATACTAGGCAAATTATCATTGAATTTTTGACTCAAATCTTTATTGATTCCTAAAATTAGTTTTTCTTGCCAATTTGCAAAAAAACTATTAAAAACCAAACCCACTTGATGAACGCTTACTAATAATTCTCGTAAAAAAGGTGTTAAAAGATTCTCATTTCTAACAAATTCCAAAAGTTTTTGATGTTTTTTTACATAAAAATTTTCTGTGATATGCAACATTAAGGCACGAACTTCTAAAATATCCTCTTCCTTGAATTGAAGTTTATTTAAAATATTTAACAAAGCGCCTTCTTTTAGGGCTACAACTCTATCAATAAGCGCTAACAAAACTTCTTGATTATTGGGCAGTTTTTCAAAAACTGGTTTTAGAAATTCTGGAACATTACTTTTAATATTTTCATACAAAGCATTAGTTTTTTTATTTTCTTCCTCTAAATAGCGATAAAGCCTAGCAATATCTAAAAGAATCTTATTCTCCATCTTGCTCTCTTTTATGATTCTTAACCACTTCATAAGCTGCATTGATTTTTTGTAGTTTTTCGGTGTAGGTTTTAATAATTGATTCTTCTAATCCCTTATGGTGCAAAATATCAGGATGATATTGACGCACTAAATCCTTATAAGCCCTTTTGATAGTCTCCATATCTGAATCTTCGCTAACACCCAAAGTAGCACAAGCTTCTTTATAGTCTTGATATGCCATTTCCCTAGAATAAAATTCTACAAAAGAATCATACAAAGCATTAAAATCATCATTTTGAATTTCCAAGTAAGCAGCAACATCTAAAATAACCTCACGCTCTTTTTCACCTAAAACCCTATCAGCATAAGCCAAACTCAACAAATATTCTACAAGTTTCAAACGAGTTTTATATTGCCCCTTGGTAAGTTCTGCATAAGCCAAACTCAATGTTTCAACATCTTCTGTGGTATTTCTAAAAATAGTATGCAGAATCTCTAAAATCTCTTGCTTTTGGTTCATTGCGCTTTGCAAAAGAATTGCTTGAGCAATATCTTCAATTGTGCTTTCCATTAACTCTTCTTCTAATTCACAAATCTTTCCATCGCTTTGTGCTAATTTAGACATCAAGCTAACCATAATCCCATATTCGCTTTTTTTAATCTTTTCTTCTTTACTTAAAGCTTTATAGGGATCTTCATAATTTTGGAACTCTTCCTTAAAATTATAGTTAGAATCTTGTATTTGTGGGCGCTTATGAGGATTGGATAAATAATCTTTAAAATTAATAAACGCAACTGCAATAATAACAATAGTAATTAATAATAAAATTTCCATTTTACCCCTTAAAAATTATTTAAAAAATCCTTTTAGTTTCCCCATTATTCCTTCAGCAGCTAAGAATCCTAATTCTTGTAATTTAGCTTTAATTTCTTTAATCCCTTCTTCATTAGCTTCAACTTCTACGCTTTGAGAGGGGATATCAACTTTTAAGCTAGGATATTTTTGTCCTAAAGATTCTTGAATCTTATTAACGCAACCTTGACATTTAATATTAATACATTGGATTTTCATAAAGTATTCCTAAAGAATGAAAGATAGTAAGTGGTGGGTCCTATAGGACTTGAACCTATGACCAATCGGTTATGAGCCGAGTGCTCTAACCATCTGAGCTAAGGACCCTTCTTTAAAAAATTTTTGGAAGCGTAATTATATACAAAATTATTCTTAAAAGCAAGTAAATGTTCTAAAAGCCCAAAAAGTATCATAAAAGTAATAAAACTACTCCCACCATAACTAAAAAGCGGTAATGGAATACCCACAACTGGCGCCAAGCCAATTGTCATTGCTATATTTACACCCGAATAAATAAAAACAAGCAGACCTGCACAATAAGCAATAACTCTTAAAAAATAATCCTTAACATCAATGCTCCCCATACTAAAAATATGAAAAATAAGAAACGCATACAAAATAAACAATCCTATAATTCCAACAAATCCAAAGCGCTCTGCAAAATAAGGAAAAATAAAATCACTTGTAGCAATAGGTAAAAAACGATAAATCGTCTGCGTGGCTTCTTCCTTTTCTTTGCCATCAAGCCCACCTGCCCCAACTGCGATAATAGATTGTCTTACCTGATAATCTGGTTCTTTAGAGATAAAATCTTCAATACGCTTTTTTTGATAATCGTGCAAATTTGCGTATAAAATAGGCGAAAGCAAACACATCCCAACAAGCAAAGTAAGCCATATTTTATAATTCACTCCAATCAAAAACAAAACTCCAAAACCCATAATCAAAAGCACAAGTGCAGTCCCCAAATCTGGCTGTTTTAAAATCAACACAAAAGGCAATAAAATATAACAAGAAAACTTAAGAAAACTAAAAATCCTATAACCATCTCCCTTGGGGGGATTCTTCGCAATTAAATGCGCTAACATCAAAATCAAAGCAGGTTTCATTGTCTCAGAGGGCTGAAAAGTAAAATGCACAAAAGGAATCTCAAGCCACCTTTGCGCACCAAGTCGCACATCACCAAAAAAATCTACCGCTACAAGCAAAACAATATTAACCCAATAAAATATCACAATCGCCCACGACATACGCTTAATAGGCAATAAAAAAGTTACTGCAAATACCAAAACTCCGATAAACACATAAACCAAAACTTTATCACCCAAAAAAGCATTATTTTCATTAATTAAAAACCACGATAACATTACAAGTGGAATCACTAATAAAGGTAAAGTAAAATCAAAAGATGATAAAATATTCCTATTAAATCTCAAAAGTCAAATCCATTTCTTTAAAAATTATGATGATAAGCTATTAAATTAAAGCTTTAATTTTAGCATAATTTCTAATAAAAAGAGAGAGTAAAAATTGCAAATAAACAAACAAAACAAGCACGATTCATTAACATTTTATGTCCAACAAGAAGAATCGAAAATGCGACTTGATAAATTTCTTGCACAGAAGCTAGGATTATCGCGAAATCAAATTAGTAAAATAATCCAGGAAAAACAAATCACCCTCAATGGAATTTTTATTCAAAAAAATGGCACTTCCCTTAATTATAACGATCAAATCACTCTGACTCTAACTAATAAACAATCAAAAATAAAACCAAGCAATCTTAATATTCCCATTTTATATGAGGACGAGGACTTACTAATCCTTAATAAGCCCATTAACCTAATCGTTCATCAAACTCATCAAGAAGATTCTCAATACACACTGCAAGATTGGTTGCAAGAAAATAATTTTCCACTCTCTAATCTAGGAGATTCTTGCAGACAAGGCATTATACATCGCCTTGATAAAACTACAAGTGGCGCAATTGTGATTGCCAAAAATAATCACGCCCACGAAATTCTAAGCCAACAGCTCAAAAGCAGGGAAATGGGTCGTTATTATCTTTGCGTGATTGATTCACCCCTTAAGCAAAATATTCTTATTGATACCCCTCTTATAAGACACCCTAGAAATCGACTTAAATACATCCCCACTACAAAAAACACCCCCCTTAGTAAAGAAGCAAAAACCGCTTTTTATAAAATAATCAACAACGACAAGATAGAGTTAATTGGTGCTAAGCTTTTTAGTGGAAGGACACATCAAATCCGTGCACACCTTAGCAAAATACAACGACATATTTTGGGCGATGCTTTTTATGGCTACAAGGGAAATTACACCGCTAGAATACTGCTACATTCTCACCTACTCTATCTCACACACCCCACTACCAAACAACGCCTAGAAATCTATGCTCCCTTTTGGGAAGATATGCTATTATTTTTACACCAAGAATTTTATCCAACGCAAAATCTTGAATATTTCAAAAAAAACTTCAAAATTCCACTTGATCAACTTTATCATTCAAGTTTCTCAAATTCCTAACCCCTCTTGAAATATAATGTATTTTTTTGCTTTTTTATGCTATGATAGGCACCTTTCAAATAAACTTGACATAAATAGATAATTTTCAAAGGGTTTTTATATGGTTAATTTATCCTATTTTTCTAAGCTTGATTCATTATGGGCAAAGATTCTGCTCTTTTTTACTCTTGTATTCTTTAGTGCTTGTAGTAGCTCAAATCTTAATTTTGGCTCCACCCCTTCAATTAATCCAAATATCACTCCTCCTAGTAATATCCGCACACTTAGCGATGTTAATACCATTGCTTTTGAATGGAATCTTATCCAAAATCCAGAAATTGCAGGGTATTATATCTATCGCAAAGAACCAAGTGAGCAAAGCTTTAGCAAAATTGCCACTTTAGATTCTCGTTTTATTACGCATTATGCGGACAACAAGCTTGAATCAAACACTGAATACTTCTATCAATTCGCTTCTTTTGATGCACAAAAAAATATTTCACAATTCTCAGCCCCTATTAGTGTAAAAACACAATTTATTGAAGCTATTAATTATATTGAAGCCATCAGTAACTACCCGCGCAAAGTCAAGATTATTTGGAATCCTCACCAAGATACTCGCGTAATCGGTTATGTGATTGAGAAAAAAAAGACAAATGGACAATGGAGTGAATTAGCAAATATTAATAGTCGTTTGCTTGTAGAATACCTTGATACAGGACTTGAAGACAACACTTCTTATGAATATCGTGTTTTTGCTTACAATGCTAATAAAACCTATTCACTCCCTTCTAAAAGCGTTAAAGCTACTACCAAACCTAAACCAACTCTAATTTCAAACTTTACTGCCACTACCAATGTTCCAAAGCAAATTGTGCTCAAATGGGATCTTCATCCAAACCCAGAAGTAACCCAATACACTCTTTTCCGATCAAACTTCGAATCAAGCTTTTTTAATAAACTTGCTACTCTCCCAAACAGCACCAATTCTTATCAAGATGCCATCAAAGATGATGGAAAACAATACTACTACAAAATCACTGCCACTGATAAAGACGGCATTGAAAGTCTTGAAGTTGGTCCCATTATGGGTATGACCTTAGGGATTCCAAGCACTCCAGTGATTACTTATGCGCAAATTGAAGGTAATTCTGCGGTTTTACGATGGATGCCTCAAGATGATCGTGCTACAGAATATATTGTTTATAAAAAAGATTCGCGTTTCTTTGGAGAAACTTTGCGTTATAACAAAGTCTTAACACCGGAATTTATTGATCGTGAAGTGACTCCGGGAGAAAAATATTACTATCGTGTTAGCGCTGTTGATGCCAATGGCTTAGAATCAAAACAAACACAAGAAATTATGCTTTTCTTACCTGCACAATAATGCCGCATTTGAAAACTAACTCCCTAGCTCTCCCAAGCCTTCCCTTTTCTCTAACAACTAAGGAGGGGAAGTTCTCATTTTTAGAGCTTTTTACTTCAGTCAATCAGCCTAATTTTTCTCTATTGCAAGTGCATTTTGCCCCAAAAGATTCTCATCTTAAAAATAAAGATTTTTTTCTAGAAATCAAAAAAAATGAGCAAGAAACTATTGTTAAGTGTGATAAAAACTCAAAAATCGCCCCCATTGGCATTATCAAAAAATCCCTAGAAATCCTAGCAACCTATCAAAATTCACTTAACACCCACAATCTATATAGCAAAAATACACTCCACACCAATAAACTTCCCTTTATTAAGCATATTGAAGATTTCCTAGACTTTGATTCATTGCTTACAAATCAAGATTTAAAAAACCCAAAAATATGGCTTGAAATTGGTTTTGGTAGCGGAAGACATCTTTTATATAATGCCAAACAACACCCACAAATACTTCATATTGGATTAGAAATCCATTATCCTTCTTTAGAGCAAGTTGCACGACAAATTGAACTCTCTAATTTAAAAAATATTTTAATTCTAGCTTATGATGCGCGTATTTTTTTAGAGCTTCTTCCCTCTAATGTGCTTGAAAAAATCTTTGTGCATTTTCCTGTGCCTTGGGATAAAAAACCCCATAGAAGAATCTTTAGCGCACCTTTTCTCTCCCAATCCTCAAGAGTTCTAGTAGCGCAAGGTCATTTGCAATTGCGCACCGATAGTTTGGAGTATTTTAACTACGCAAAGGATTTGGCATTTGCTAATCCCAACTTTACTCTAGAGTATAGCAAAAACTCCCAAGAAGCTATCATTAGTAAATATGAAGCAAGATGGCTTAAACAAAAAAAGGATATTTATAATTTAGAGCTTTTTGCCACTCAAAATAGCCCCCAAATCTCACTAGATTACAACTTTGATTTTCCAAACAAAAGCCATATTCAAATCCCTTTTAAACCAATTAAAATTATCAAAGAAGACTATTTTTTACATCTAGAAGATCTTCTACTCTCTCCAAGTCATAAATTATTTAAAGTCTCTTTTGGGGATTTTAACTATCCAGAAACGCGCTATATTTTAGAAGATTCCTTCTTGCACTATTTTAGGGAAAATCCACTCCCCACACAAATTAATCATCAAGCTCATCAGCTCTTAAAGGAGCTTTTAGAAACCCATTTTATAAAGGAAACTAAACAATAATGGATGCAATTATCAAAGCAGAAGGAATTAACCTAGGCTATAAAGATGAAATGATTATTAAAAATGCTAGTTTTAATATTTTTCCCCAAGAATTTGTTTTTATAAGTGGTCCTAGCGGAAGTGGTAAAAGCACCTTGATTCGCTCCATTTATGGAGACTTACCTCTTAAAAGCGGCTCTCTAGAAGTATGTGGAATGGAAATGTTTAAAGCCGGAAAAAAAAATATAGAAACTCTACGCCGCCACCTTGGAATTATCTTTCAAGACTATAAACTCATCAAAGACTTCAATGTTGAAAAAAATGTAATGTTGCCAATGATTATTGGAGGTTTCACCAAAGAATCATGCAAAGCCCAAACCGATCGATTACTCGCCCATATCAAACTTTCACACAAAGGCAATAAATATCCACTAGAACTAAGCGGTGGAGAACAGCAAAGAGTGGCAATGGCAAGAGCACTTTCGCACAATCCACTTCTAATTCTTGCAGATGAGCCAACTGGAAATCTTGATGATTATTCCAGTGAAGTTATTTGGAGTTTATTAAAGGGTGTAAATGAGCAGTTAGGAATCACAATTGTGGTTGTAACACACCGAATCCCAGAAGCATTTGGCATTAGATACCGCCATTTACATATTGAAGAAGGAGTGATTTATGAACTCTCTTAAAAATCATCTCTCGCTAATTATTCCATTAGTTGCCCTTCTTTTTGCTTTAGAGAGTATTTTGCTTGTTAATAGAACTCTTAGCGACTATGAAAGCAAACTAGGAAAAAACTACGCCATTGTTCTTGCTTCAAACAAGGAATTAAAACTACAGGATTTAAAAGAAAAAATCTCTGAAGCCAAAACTCTGGCTCCTATTGATTCAAAAGTTATTTTAGAACGCCTAAAAGACAATATCAGTCAAGCTAATCTTATTGTTTTAAAAAATACTCTGCCTTATTTCTATTCTTTGAATCTTGATTCTTATCCTAGCACTTCTCGCTTAGAGGTTATTGAAAAAACCTTAAAATCCATTGATGGAATCATACGCATAGAAACTTTTACAAAAAGCCATAGTCAAATTTACCAACTCCTTTTAATCATCAATAGTAGCGTGATAATTTTTTCAGGCTTAATTGCACTTATTAGCCTACTTTTAATGTTTAAGCAAATTGAAATTTGGAAATTCCAACATTTAGAGAGAATGGAAATTATGACTCTACTTGGTGCACCTTTGTGGATGCGTTCGCAAATCCTTTTTCGTCTTGCTTGTTTGGATACCATTATCGCCACTGCTTTGGTTTGTGTTGGATTATTTTATCTCTCTCAAAACCCAACTTTACTTATTTTTATGCAAGAATTAGGACTAGATTCTGCAATCTTTTCGCCCTTTTATGATTCTGTTATTTTATTGCTTGTTGGCTTAAGTGTCTCATTAATCGCTGTTTGGATTGTAAGCTTACAGCAAAAGGACTAGTATGTTGCGATTGTTTTTTGTTTTTTTGTGTTTAATTCAACTCCAAGCTAACCAAGAAATCAATCAAAAAATCTCAAAGAACAAAACTGCCTTAGAAAATCAAAAGAAAAAAGAAGCACAAGTCAATCAAAAACTCCAAGAATTAGGCAAAGAAGTCAATAAGCAAAAAGAAGAACTTAGCACCATAGAAAATATCATCAAAGAAAGCGAAAAAAATATTTCTAAAAACAAACAAGAATATTCCAAGAAGGAAACCCTTATTAAAACGCTTTCATCTAATCAAGAATCACTCTACCAAAAACGCAAAGACATTGAACTTGCCATTATTGATTTGGTAGCCAAAGATATTTCCTTTGCAATTTTACTTAATGATTTTCAACCAGAATCAATTAGGGATTTAATCACAGAAGAGAGTTTTAAAGTTTTAAATAACACCACCAAAAAAGAACTTGCCAATCTAAGCCAACAACAAACCCAAATCATACAAGACCTAAAAACTTTGCAAAAAGAAATCGCACAACTACAAAGTTTCATTGATTCAGAAAACAAAAAAAGAGCTAATCTAAAAGATCTCCAAGCCAAACAAAAAAAGGCGCTTAATGCTTACCAAAAAGAAATTGACAAATATAATCAAGAGCTTCAGCAAATTACCAAAGAGCGTGATAGTTTGCAAGAGATTCTAGTGCAGCTTAATATCCTAAAAAGTCAAGAAGAAGAAAAACGCAAAAAACGAGAAGAATTGGTAAAAACCAAAAATACCACAACCCCCAAAAGCACTCAAAGTGATTTTGATGTGCGACAAGTTGCTAGCTCCTACCACAACATTAGCACTACCAAATATAAAGGCGCTAAAACCATTGCACCTCTGGATAATTTCAAGATTGATAAGCGTTTTGGTCCTTACTATGATCCTGTATATAAAATGAAAGTTTTTAATGAATCTATTACTCTCATCAGCACCGGAGATGATAAAGTCAAAAGTGTTTTGGATGGGAAAGTTATCTTTGCTAAAGACACTCCAATTCTCAAAAAAGTTATTATTATTGAACATCAAAACAATATGCACACTATTTATGCCCAACTTGATAAAATCGCCCCCACCATCAAACCAGGGAGCATTGTCAAAAAAGGTTACACCATAGGAAGAATTAATAATGCATTAAAATTTGAAGTAACCTTAAAAGACAAACATATCGATCCTTTAGAATTAATTTCTGAAAAAAATTTATAATTTTTGCTACATTTTTTTGTAAAATATCCGATATACTTTTAAAATAATTTCATCTATCAACAAGGAGGTTATGGTGAATATTTCAGAAAATGGAATGAATATTGCTAGTATGCAAATAAATCCTTATCAACAAGGAAATAATGCAAGTCAAAGAAATAATGCAAATCAAACAAGTTCTTCAGAGATTCAACAACAAAGGTTGCAAACTCAAGAAGAAAAAGGCAATACTGAAGAGCAAAAACAAAAGCTTAATGAGTTAGCTCAACAGCTTAATAAAGAATTAAGCCCTTTAAACACCAGTATCGCTTTTAATTTTAGCGAAGATATTGAAGGGCTATACATTACCGTAAGCGAAAAAGACACTAATCGTTTAATTCGCAAGATTCCAAGCGATGAAGCAATGCAGCTTATGGCAAAGATGAAAGAAATTGTGGGAATGATTTTTGATAAACAAGCCTAAAAAGGAGAGAGTATGGCACTAGGAACACAATCTGTATTAGGAATCTCAAGCAACCTTACTTGGGATGTTATCGAACAAATGAAAGAACTTAATGTAAGCCAACAAATCGACCCAATCACTGAAAAAATTGAAAAAAATATAGAGCAGCAAACTGAGCTTACTTCATTGCTAACCATGATGACTTCACTCAATACGAGCTTTAAAAATCTTTCTGATTATAGCACTTATCAAAGAAGACAAGCAAGTGTAGAAGGTAGTGGAGTTAAAGCAACTGCTGGAGATGGTTTAGCTATTCAAGACATTACAATCAATGTTTCCCAACTTGCACAAAATGATGTCAATCAAGTTGGATTGAAATTCGCCTCAAGAGATAGTGTTTTTAGCAATGAAAACACAACTTTAGATTTTTATCACAATGGAACAAACTATAGCATTGATATCAAAGCAGGTATGACTCTCTCAGATGTTGCACAAAGCATCACAGATGCAACCAATGGAGAAGTAATGGGAATCATTATGAAAACAGGAGGAGACAACCCTTATCAATTAATGATTCAATCCAAAAATTCTGGTGCAGACAACAAAGTCTATTTTGGTAGCACCCTAGAAAGTGCCGCTACTCCAGGGGGTAAAATCACTCAAGGAACACTTGAGATTGAAATTGGCGGTGAGAAAATCAGTGTTGATATGAGCAAAATCGGAAGCAATTATGGAAATACCGCTGAAGATAATGCAAAATTAATTGTTGATGCGATTAATAAAGAAATAGAAAATAATCCAACCCTTAAAGATAAAGTTGATAAAGGCGAAATCACTATTGGCTTAAATAATAGCGGCAAAGGCATTATGCTTAATGATTCTTTAGGAAGAGCGATTAATGTTACCACAAATGGTATTAAAGTAGAAGCTGCTCAAGGCACGAGTGCTGTCGATACAGACTTAGGATTTTCAAAAAAATCTGTTGGTAGCGATACAGGTCTTGTGGATATGAAAATTACAGCAGGTGCTCTTACAGGGACTTTTACAATCAATGGTGAGAAATTTGATTTAAGCAATCTTACCAATAATCAAAACAGTGCTGAGGATAATTTTAAAGCAATCCAAAACGCTATCAATCAAAATCAAAAATTACAACAGGCTGGAATCACTGCTAGTGGAGATTCTACTAAAGGAACTCTTACACTTAACTCTAGCAATGGAAATTCCATTAATATCGCCGCAGATGGAGCTGATGCATCTGAACGACAAAAAGTCTTAGATTCTATTGGTTTAACAGCGGGATCTTACACTTCTAGCAAAAGCTTTTTAGAGAAAATGGACATTACCAATATCCAAAAAGCACAAGATGCTAAACTCACTTACAATGGTATCCCAATTGAAAGAGATACAAATAGTATTGATGATATTATTTCTGGATTGTCTTTAGAATTAACTTCGGTAACCGAAACAGGAAAAGATGTAATTGTAAGAATCGCTAGAGACGATGAGGGAATCGCTGAAGAAATGAAAGCATTTGTAGAAAGTTATAATGAAATGTATAACAAACTCCAAGAACTTACCAAATACGATGAAGAAACCGAAATTGCTGGAGTTTTCAATGGAAATAGTGAAATTAGGAGTATTACAAGACAGCTCAATTCTATTATTAACTCCACTGATGCAAATCGAAATAGTCTTGTTAAATATGGTGTTTATATGAATGAAGATGGGACACTCACTTTTAAAGAAGATACTTTTAATACCACTTTCAAAGAAGATCCAGATGCAGCTGTAGAGTTTTTTAGAAGCTCTACCAAAACGGTCAAAGGCGAAAGTGTTGAGATTGATGGGGTTTTCACGCAACTTAGAAATACAATGGATTCTTTAATCACAGGTAGTAATTCCACTCTAAAAATCCTAGAATCAACGCTTGTGAATGAGCAAAAAACACTCAATAGTGACAAAACTTCCACCCAAGAATCCATTGACAACAAGTATGATATTATGGCTGAGCGATGGTCAGCTTATGATCAAATGATTGCACAAATGCAACAATCTTCAAACACCATTACTCAGCTTATCAATCAAGCAATGAATTCTTAAAAAATAAAGGTTAGATGATGAAAGGTAATTTAGCTTATAGTTCCTATCAACAAAATTCTGTCGCAGTCGAATCTCCTGCAAGATTGGTTGAAATGCTTTATGAGGGTATTTTGCGTTTTGCTTCAATGGCAAAGAGATGCATTGATGCTAATGATATTGAAAAGAAAATTTATTATATCAATCGCACAACAGATATTTTTGTGGAGCTTCTTAATTCTTTAGATTATGAAAAAGGCGGACAAGTTGCCCATTATCTAACAGGGCTTTACACTCATCAAATCAAACTTTTAACTCAAGCAAATATGGAAAATAGTAAAGAAAAAATTGATATTGTTATCAAAGTAGCTAAAGGCTTACTTGAAGCATGGAAAGAGGTGAATCAAAATGAATTGGCTTAATGAACTCAAAATAGCATATCTCAACAAAAATGATGCAAAAATTACAGAGTTGATGGCAAATACTCCTATTTTAAAAACTCGCGATGAAATGTTTGAAGCCTTGGCTGTTTTAGAGCAAATTGGAGAATACGCACGCGCCCAAAAAGCTAAACTTGCTGAAGAAATGCGAAAGCTCAAGCAAACCAAAAAATTCTTGCCCAAACAAGAAAGAGTGCAAAAACTTAATTTATCTTTTTAATTCTTTGTATTAAAATTTCTCTTTTAAAACTAAGGAATTACAATGCAATGGAAACCAATTGGCATAGAAGACAAGGAAATTCTTGATAGCTTCTTTGTAAATAATAAGATTCTTGTTTCAGATTTAACTTTCACAAACCTTTATTTATGGCATTATTCAAGGCATATTAGCTATATTATTTTTAATGATTGTCTTGTTATTAAGACCCAATACCCCAATGAAAATCCCTTTATTTTCTATCCCCTTCACAAAGAAAATAATCCAGAGGCTAAAAGGCAATGTATCTTAGATATGATGTCATATTGCAAGGCAAATGGCTTGAACTTTTCTATCCATTCTCTAAGCGAAATAGATAAAAAAGAGCTAGAATTTCTCATGCCCAATACTTTTACTTTTACCTATCGTGAGGACCGAAGCGATTATGTTTATTCAATTCCCGAACTCATTGAGCTCAAAGGCAAAAAATATCACAAGAAAAAAACGCATCTCAATCGTTTTATAGAACGCTATCCTTTTAGCTACGAATCTCTAAACCAAACTAATGCCAAAGAGCTTATTCACACTTATCAAGAATGGTTTGGAAGGATTAGCGATAATGCAAGTAATGGCTTAAAAAATGAATACATTGGCATTATCGAATCACTTAAAGCACTAGAGTGTTTAAAGTTTGATGGTGGAATCTTGCGCGTAGATGAAAAAATCATTGCTTTTAGTTTTGGAGAGCCGCTTAATGACAATACCATTGTAATTCATATTGAAAAAGCAGATATAGAATATCAAGGAGCTTATCAAGCTATTAATCGTGAGTTTTTAGCAAACCAATGGAAAGACTATGCGCTTGTCAATCGCGAAGAGGATTTAGGGATTGAGGGCTTAAGAAAAGCCAAGCAATCTTATCAGCCACTTTTCTTACAAAAAAAATTTGATGCTTCTTTAAGGTGATTTTTCAACACTTTAAAGCTAATTGCGTATATGCCCCATAAACTCTTCCCTTGTGCGATGATCACTTTTGAAAAGTCCACGAACAGCACTTGTTATCATTATACTATTTTGCTTTTCTACCCCACGCATTACCATACACATATGTTGTGCTTCTGCAACCACCATCGCTCCCTTAGCTTGTAAGACTTCCATAATTGTATCAGCAATCTGCCCTGTCATTTTTTCTTGAATTTGTAATCGCCTTGAAAACACCTCTACAAGTCTTGCAAGCTTGGAGATGCCAACTACTTTTGAATTAGGAATGTAACCAATAGAAATCTTTCCAAAAAAAGGCAAAAGATGATGCTCACACACCGAATAAAACTCAATATTTTTTAAAACCACCATTTCATCACAAGCCCCATCACTAAAACATTTACCCAAAACTTCCTTAGGATCGCTTTTGTATCCACTATATAAATGTTCCCAACTTTTTATAACTCGCTTTGGCGTCTCTAGCAAGCCCTCTCTTGCTTTATTCTCTCCAATATAATCAAAAAAAGATCTAATGCAATCTTCCATTATTTTCCTTTATTTTCCAAGTAAAGCTTTGATTCGATTTTCAATACTTGGATGTGTGCTAAAAATCTCTTTAAATCCAACAATATAAAGTGCCGACCTTGTAGGATTTGTATCAACTTCACTAAAATCAGATTGTGCATAGCTACCACTAATCTTTTGCAATGCACGAATCATAGGCATACTATCTCCCATAAGATAAGCAGCTCCAGAATCAGCCATATATTCACGACTTCGACTTAAAAACATTTGCAAAACAAGTGTCAGTAAAGGCAAAACAAATTGCAAGATCATAAGAATGTTTCTTGCTGTATTTGCGCCTCTCTCTCTGGAATTTCCTAAAAACATATAAACTCCATAATTTACCACTAAAAGCATAATATTACTCAAAACTCCTACCACAAGAGTAAGGCGAATATCTTCGTGTCTAATGTGGCTTAATTCATGCGCCATAACCGCTTTTATTTCATCTCTCTTGAGATTCCTAACCAGAGTCGTCGTTAATGCAATCAAAGAATTATGCGCACTCCAACCACTTGCAAAAGCGTTCATAAAGGGAGCTTCCATTAAGTATAATTTAGGTCTAAAATCCAAACACGCTTCCCTAACTAATTCATCTAAGATTCTGCTTAATTCCCTTTCTTGCGAAGTCTCCTCAAAACCTTTAACAATCTCTTTGTATTCATTTCCACTTAATAAAATACCCTTAAAATGACTAATAGTATAATAAACAATCCCACACGCTACTAACAACAAACAAAGTGTAACAATCGGTAACTGCTGAAAAGTAAGCAAGGCATAAAATCCACCCAAAAGACTACTAGCATTTATCCGAACAATATCTACTAACAAACCAATAACAATAAAAATAGCCGCATAAAGAATAATTACACATTGTGTTTTAAAGCGATTCTCTTGGATAATTTTGTCAAACATTACTCTTCTCCCATAATTTCACTATGCGCCAATTCTCTTAATAAATTAGTTGCATATGCACCTTTAGGTAATAAAAATGCTAATTCACCTTGAGCTTCTTCTTCTTTGTAGCACAAAGTTAATTCCTCTGGAAAAATCCAAGCATAGCGCCTTTGACCAACACTTTTAATTTTTTCATCCACAAAATTTTTTTCAAAAAATCCTGCTTCATTCTCTGAAATTTGTGCTTTTATACCACTTAATAATCCTGTTGGGACAACATCCTTTTTTGCAAACCTTTGAGAATCATTTAAAATCGTCTCTTGTTTTGTAAGAAAATTTTTACCAAAAGGGTAATGGCATAAATAATCGCCACTTAATAGTTTAAAAAAATGACTCTGCTCTTTTAGCGTTTTACAATATTCTTTATCTAAAAAAATCTTTGGTATTATTTGATTTTCAAATTGCAAACTCAAAGCCCTATAAAGATCTTTTGAATCAATTTTCTCAATCAAATGAGAGAGTTTGATTCTTAGCGACAACCACTCATTAAAGAGATGGCTTTGATAGGCACTAATAAAAAAATTTTGCATTTTTTTATCGCGAATCTTTTTTTTGCCATTGACAATTTCTTGCCCCAATAAATAGTTATCTAAAGTTTTGCCAAAGCGTTGATAGCTAAAATAATTTGGAATCCCCAGCTGTTTAATTTTTTCCACAACTTGTTGTATTTTTTGATAATTTAGCTTATCTAGCTTTTTTAATCTTATGAAAAATTTATTCCCCTTTAAATGTCCGATTTTAATCTTATTATTATGCGCAGTAATCTCTAAAATCTTGATTTCTGGATGCTCAAAAGATTCTAAAAGGCTTTTATTAATAAGATGTTTTGGGAAGCTAAGGTATTGAATGGTTAATGCATTTTTATCTTTCAAACCTGCATAGCCAATCTCACTTGATTTGACTCCAAAATACGAAGAAAAAAAATTAATTAATTCAAAAGTTGTCAGGTTTTTTTTGCGAACTTTTACAATCCAATGCGCTCCCTCCCCATCAAAAGAATAGAGAGGAATCTCTTCTACTACAAAATCACGCGGACTTTGCTTGAAGTAAAAAACTATCTTTGAGTGCGTATAGGCATAGGAATAATCCACTATTTAGCCTTTTTAGTTTTAATTCTCTAGTGGCAACCGCACCCTCCACCACAGCAACCACCGCCTTGACCATGTTGTTCTTGATGATGTAATCCACAAGCTAATTCCTTTTCAGTAGCCATTCTCACACCAAGAATTGTTACGGAAAAATCTAATTCTTTCCCTGCTAAAGGATGATTGTAATCTACAATAACCACTTCATCATTAAAATCTTTTACAATCACTTGTACAGTTTGACCATCTTCTCCCTGACCAAAAAGCGTCATACCCTCTTGCAAATCAATACCCACAAATTGATCTCTTGGAACCTCTTGGATATAATCTGATACATATTCTCCATAAGCATTTACTGGAGCAATAATAACTTGCTTTTTATCCCCTACAGACATTTCCGCAACTGCTTCTTCAAGCCCTTTGATAATCTCGCCTGCTCCCATAATAAATTCTAAAGGCTTACCACCAATATTAGAATCTAAAATCTCTTCTTTGCCATTTTCTCTTACTTCATATTCAATACTAACAACTTGATTTTTTTCTATCATAAAATTCTCCTTAAATTACTTAAATAAAAGTTTTTTTGCTTCTTGCGATTCTTTAGAATCTGGATAGAGCGCCACCAAAGATTCTAAAAACTTCAAAGCATTTTCATTATTATTGAGTTTTTTAAAAGCTTGTGCGGTATGCAACATCAATAAAGGCATATAATCCGCCTTATCGTAGCGCTCCGCACTGATTTTATAATATTGAATTGCTTCCTCATATTTTCCTTGATAAAAAGCCGATTCTCCTAGCAAATAATTCCCTCGAGCAGGCTTGTAATGCCCATCAACTGCTTTTTTAAAATACTCACTTGCTATTTTATATTGCTTTTGTTCTAGCAATTTTTCACCCTCTGCAAACACTTCTGCTAATGGCTTATCTCTTAACTCTTCTGCCACCTTAGCATCAGTTTGCCTTGGATTTGAATTATTTTTTTTAACTTCTTTTTTTTCTTGCTGCCCCTCATCCAAAAGCATTTTTTTAATAACATCAATTTCAGATTTAGTCTGCATATCAACCTTTTGAATCAACTCTCCAAGAGCCGCAATGCTTTGTTGTAACTTTTGAATATTTTCATTTTGTGTAGCAAAATTTGCTTCCATATGTTCTTTTATGTTAGCAATTGTTGCATTATTCTCATCAACTCGCGTATTTAACTCACGAGAAACCTCTTGAATTCTTTGAAGCTGACCTTCAAAAACACTTTTCAATCCCTCTTGTGAGACTTCAAGATTTTTTACTTTACTAGAAAGATTAAAAAGTTTTTCATCTATAATTTGTTCTTTAGTTTTCATTAGAGTATCGCCACCGGCATTAAAAGCCGATGGCTCCTCAGCAAAAAGCAAATTAGCTAATACTAAAACTACACCAATTTGTTTTAACAAGCACTTTCTCCAAACTTATGGCAACATTTTAAATGTTACTTTTCTATTCTCTGCCCAACATTCTCTAGTTTTCTCTGTGCAGGTAGGTTTGCTTTCTCCATAGCTTACAAGCACAATTTTGCTTTCACTAACGCCCTTGGATACCAAAGCATCTTTTACAGCAACTGCTCTTTTTAAGCCCAATGCATAGTTATACTCATCAGTTCCCCACTCATCAGTATTTCCCTCAACTCTTACATTCAAAGGCGCTGCACTTATGTCTTTTAGAACATTTGCATCATTATCAACTGCACTTTGCATATCTCCACGAATCACAAATTGATCAAAATCAAAAAAGATATTTTGCAAACCACCTTCTACATACTGAATTCTCTCCTCTAGATTCACAAAATTATCCCGACCACTTACAAAACCTTGAGAAATACTTTGCTCTGCAACAGAATCTTGAGTGTTACTTGTATCTACATTGCTACTTTTTTGACTACAACCTACCATCAATAATGCAGCCAATAAAGAACCAAAAACTAAACTTTTTTTCATAGATTTCTCTCCCTATTATTTAAAATGATAAAACATTGTAGCATATTTTTTGCTAAAGTGCTATAAAACATAAAGTTTTACCAATCCATAGATTGAATAACCCCTCCGCGAAGCGGAAATAGTAAGGTTTTGTTGTAATTTAAACGAATAATTCCCAAAGCACTTTGATTGCTTTCGTGTTTAATATACATAATTGTTTCTCCATCTTTTGCAAAACGCGGTAACTGATTAACCCCATTAGCGCTTAATCGCCTAATAAAATCACTTTGGGTAGAAACAAGATAAAGATTAAAAGTATTTCTACTAAATTCATCGCTCGTTTCCCTGCTAGAATAAACAATATAATCTCCATGCGCATTTGCCGCATTGTTATTTTTTCCATGAAAAACCATTTGCTCTACACTTCCCGCGCTCTCTCCATTTACAGAAACAGCAAATACATTTGGATAACCCAGACGATCTGAAATAAACATAACGCGTTTTTCATCTTCAATAAAATTTGCACTTACATCTATTCCGCGGTAATTAGTTAATTTTTTTAATGCTCCATTTGTTAAATCATACAAGTAAATATCGGCTTGTTCATTGGGCGCCATAGTCAATAGAATCTTATTTGAATCCTTGCTTACATCAGAAGCCACTAACATACCCTCGCTACTAAGAATCTGCTTATTCTCTCCTGTAAGTAAGTCAAATTTAAAAAGTGTAGGCTTGTCTAAATACTTCGTATAATAAAATGCACTTTGTTTTTCATTTGCCCATTTAGGGAAAATATTTAAACCACCGCTAATAAGAGTGTTTTTATAAGTTAGCGTATAATCGCTAGAAATAATATCGCTTTCGCCAGGTTTTGTATAATATGACACAATTACCATTCTTTGCATCCAATCTACACTTGGTGCTTTAATATAATCATTAATATCCACCGCTAATTTATGAGCTAAAAACGGATATGTCGATAATTGGGTACTTTTGTATTCTTTGTTTAATGCTACATTTCCAGTATTAACATCATAAAGTTGCAAATTCACAACCAAACCATCTCGTATCGCCTCTGCACTCACTCGTGCTACCAAATCCACTTTAGACTTACGATACTCATCAAAATTAATTGCCATTGCCCCAGAAAATCCCTCGCCCTCTTGCACTGCAAAATGCCCAGTAACCTTCAAATCAGCAATCAGTATCTTAAATATTTTTAGCGTATATTCTCTTTGGGTATAATCTTTTCCAGAATACTGAACCAAAATATTAGGGAGATTGTCAAATTTTTTAACAACCTCCAAAGTTGCATCAACATTTGGATTACCAAAAATAAAACTCAAACTCATTAAAAACAAAAAACAAATCTTTTTCATTTACACCTCTGTTTTAAAAGTTACAATAATATTAGTTAAATCTCCACCCTCATATTTTGGAAATTCTTTATTTTGCATTATATCCAAAAACTCTTGCAAAGCCTTATCAAATTCTAAATTTCCCGATAATTTTATAACCTTATAGGAAAATTTTCCCTGCCAATCAATAGTAATTTGTATTTCAGATTGATTTTTATTTTGTGTTTGTATTGGATTCCAATTTTCATACAAAATCTCTTGCACTTTTGCATAAAATTCATCATACTCGCCCTTTGGAGTTAGGAATCCCATTGTTTTTTTAATTTCAAGATTAGAAACAATTTTTTCAATATTTTCTTTTAAATTGTCTTCTCTTTTTTGCATACTCTCCAAAGCCTTTTTACGCCTTGCTATTTTATCATTTTGACTTTGTGGCTTTAGAGCTTCTTTGGGAACTTCTCTTTTAGTTTCAACTTGCTGAAACAATTTGTTGATACCCAAGCCTACATTTGCAGTTTTTGAAGCATTTTCCTTTTTGATAGGAATCTCTTTTATTTTTTCTTTTTCTTTATTTTTTTGCGTTTGATTGACTTTTTTTGGAGCTTCTTTTTTTTCTTCAATCAACGCTACATTAAAACTTGTCTCTTTATAAGTTGTGTATTGCTTTGGCGAATCTTTGGAGGCATAAAAATGCCATAAAAATATCCCGACAACAAACAAATAGGTAAAAATAGCGACAATACCACTTAAAAAAAGAAAAAATATTCTATCCATCAGTAACTAATGAAACTCTGCTAAAACCGCTTTGTTTGGCAATTTTTAAAATATAAATCACATCATCGTATTTAAGATTTTTATCCGCTCTGATATAAACTTGCGTGTTTCTATCATACCCATTAGCAAAAACAATAAAGACATCAGGAAAACTTCTAAAATCTAAAATATCATCTTTTAAATAAATTTTTCTTTGAGAATCAACACGGATTTCAATCTTAGAATCTTCTTGAACTTTGCTAGTTTTAGAGCCTTGAGGCAAAGCAATCTCTTCTTGATAAACAATTACTGGTGCTGTTACCATTAAGATAGCCAACAAAACCAGCATAATATCAACCAGTGGCGTGATATTAAGCTCTGGATTCTCACCCCAATTAAAATTCACCGCGTATTTTCCTTTTGTCTTTTATTCTTTGTCTTTTGAGTAAGCTAAGAGATTAACTTGTAATTGCAAATAAGTATTTAGCTCAAAGACTTTTCGCTTTAAAAACAAATTAAAGGTATAAGCAGGGATCGCCGTTAAAATTCCAGCAGCTGTTGCAATAAGGGCTTTTGAAATAATAGGAGCTATCACATCTAAAGTTGCTTTAGATTCCATACCAAGCTTTGAAAAAGCTTCCAAAATCTCAACTACCGTTCCAAACAATCCGATAAAAGGAGCTGTTGAAGCCACAATGCCCAAAAAAGTCAAACCCATTGTTGCTTCCTTGATTGTTTTATTAAGAAAATATTGCAATAAAGATTCGGATTTTTTTCTATCGATTCCATTCAGATTAAATGTAGATTCGCGCAACACAATATTTTTGCCTTTCAAAAGACATTCCACATTCTTTTTTTCTCTTTGAATCATAGAATTAAGAGTAAAATAACGATACAAAAAAATCCAAACAACCAAAATAAAATATAAAGAAAGCCAAGAGAGAACAACTATGGTTGTCATTCCATAGTTGCCAGTTAAATTCATTAAATTCATAAAACGCTCTTTGCTGCATTTTCAATGCGAGAAACAACCATTGAAACTGCAACTTTATTATCTGATGATTCTTCAAGAAGTTTTTTAGCGCTTGCAATAGCTTGTGCAATTTCACTTTCACTATCACCATTAATATCCACTGCACCCTCTGCTAAAATATCGACACTTCTCTCATCAACCTTAGCATAACCCCAGTTAATAGCCACTATTTCTTTTTTTCCATCTTGTTTTTCAATCTCAATAACACCACTATCAAGTGTAGTTACAATCCCAACGTGTCCTGGGAGAACCCCAAATTCCCCCTCGCTTCCAGGAAGTGTTACACTTTTGACATTATTAGAAAATATCTTCCCCTCTGGCGTTACAATATCTAATTTCAAGGTTTCCATTAAAGCTCCTTACGCGCCCGCCTTCATTTTTTCAGCTTTTTCAAGAACTTCATTAATATTACCTACCATATAGAAAGCATTTTCTGGAATGTGGTCATATTTTCCTTCCAAGATTCCTTTAAATCCTTCCAACGTTTCTTGTAGTGTAACATATTTACCTGGGCTTCCTGTAAAGACTTCAGCAACAAAGAAAGGTTGAGAAAGGAATTTTTCAATTTTTCTTGCTCTTTCAACGACTTTTTTATCTTCTTCGGAAAGCTCATCCATACCCAAAATCGCAATAATATCTTGCAAATCTTTATATTTTTGCAAAACTTGTTGCACACTTGTAGCCACTTTATAGTGCTCTTCACCAACTACTTGTGGATCAAGGATTCTAGAAGTTGAATCAAGTGGATCTACCGCTGGATAAATCCCTTTTTCTGCAATTTTTCTATTTAAAACTGTTGTTGCATCAAGGTGAGCAAAAACAGAAGCAGGAGCAGGGTCAGTCAAGTCATCTGCAGGAACATAAACTGCTTGAACAGAAGTAATGGAACCTTTTTTAGTTGATGTGATTCTCTCTTGTAATTTGCCCATTTCACTTGCCAATGTCGGCTGATATCCAACTGCAGAAGGAATCCTACCCAACAACGCTGACATTTCCGCACCTGATTGAGCATATCTAAAGATATTATCAATAAACATCAATACATCTAGACCTTTTTCATCACGGAAATATTCCGCCATTGTAAGTCCTGTGAAAGCAATTCTGTTTCTTGCACCCGGTGGCTCATTCATTTGACCATAGCACAAGGCAACTTTATCTAAAACACCCGATTCTTTCATTTCATGATAAAGATCGTTTCCTTCTCTTGTTCGCTCTCCAACACCCGCAAACACAGAATAACCGCTGTGTTTAAATGCTACATTGTGAATAAGCTCCATAATAACAACAGTCTTACCAACACCTGCACCACCAAACAATCCTACTTTACCACCTTTTGAATAAGGAGCTAACAAATCTACAACCTTAATTCCCGTTTCAAACATTTCAGTTTTTGTGCTTTGGTTTTCAAAAGTTGGTGCTTCCCTATGAATAGACCATTTTTCTGGATTATTTAAACCTTCACCACCATCAATCACATCTCCTGTTACATTAAAGATTCTACCCAAAACTTGCTCTCCAACAGGAACCATAATAGGATTACCTCTTGCAACAACCTTTTCGCCACGAGTTAAGCCCTCTGTCATATCCATAGCAATCGCCCTAACACGATTATCACCAATATGAGCTGCAACTTCTAAAACCAATTTGCGAGATTGTCCATCAATAGAAAAATCAATATCTAACGCTTCATTGATTGCTGGAAGATATGATTCAAAATCAATATCCACAACAGGACCCATTACTTGAACTATTTTCCCTATCATATTTTCTGACATTTACTATACTCCTTATTTCATAGACTCAACACCGGTATTAATCTCTACCAGCTCAGTCGTAATTGCTTCTTGTCTTGCTTTGTTATAAGCAACCGTTAAACTTTTTGCCAATTCTCCTGCGTTATTAGTTGCAGCATCCATTGCTTGCATTCTTGCGCTGTGCTCTGCTGCTAAAGAATCCACCAAAGCATAATACATACTAAATTCAATATATTTATTAGCTAGTTGATTTAAAACTTCATTTTCTTGTTCATTTGGTTCAACTTCCAAGACAGAACTACACTCCTTAGATAATTCAATACTGTTAATAGGCAAAAGTTGTGAAACCTTCATTTCTTGAGAAATCATATTTTTAAAACCATTATGCACCAAAATAATCTTTGAAGTCATGCCTTGCAAATAATCATTCACTGCCTTGTTGATAAATTCTGCAGCTTGAGCATAGTTAGGCGTTGCACTTAAACCCACCGCACTATCTAAAATCTCTATTTCATTGAACTTAAAGTATTCAATTGCTTTTTTGCCAATAACGCGCAAACGAACTTTTGCATTTTTAGCTTTATGCTCTAGAATAATCCGATTAACTTCTTTAATTGTGTTAATATTAAAACCACCACATAAGCCTTTGTCTGCTGTCACCAAAACAATATCTACAAGCCCTGTCTCTTTAGCTGGTATAAAATAGGGATTGTCTTGCGCATTTTCCCCACCTGCTACCTTTGCTTTGATCTCTCCAAGTACCTCTACAATTTTATTTGCATAGGTCTTAGATCGTCTTGCCATCTCATCAGCTTTTTTAAGCTTGGAGGTTGAAACAAGCTTCATTGCTCTTGTAGTTTTTTGGGTGTTTAGAACACTTGATATCTGCTTTCTAATATCTTTTAAGTTGTTTCCCATAACAACTCCCTACTTATGCTATAAAACTAGCTTTAAACTCTTCTAAAGCTCTACTTAGAGTTTCCTCAATATCCTTATCAAGCATTTTCTTAGATCGAATATCTTCAAAAATTTGTGGATATTTTGCCTCTAAGAATGGATATAAATCTGCTTCAAATTTAGTAATATTAGCTACAGAAATATCATCCATAAAGCCTCTTGCTCCTGCAAAAATAACTACAACTTGTCTCTCAATTGGCAATGGAGAATAAGGAGGTTGCTTTAAAACTTCCACCATTCTTTGTCCTCTATCAAGTTGTTTTCTACTTGATTCATCAAGATCTGAAGCAAATTGTGCGAAAGCTTGTAATTCTCTATATTGAGCCAAATCCAATCTCAAAGTTCCTGAAACTTGTTTGGTAGCTTTGATTTGTGCAGCACCACCCACGCGAGATACAGAAAGACCCACATTAATCGCAGGGCGAATACCCGAGTTAAACAAATCTGTTTCAAGGAAAATTTGACCATCGGTAATTGAAATAACATTGGTAGGAATATACGCAGCCACATCTCCTGCTTGTGTTTCAATAATTGGTAAAGCCGTTAGAGAACCAGCACCCAATTCATCACTTACCTTTGCAGCTCTCTCCAATAGTCTTGAGTGCAAATAGAAAACATCTCCAGGGAAAGCTTCACGACCTGGAGGGCGTCTTAGAATTAATGACATTTCACGATAAGCAACTGCATGCTTACTTAAATCATCATAAACAATCAAAGCATGTCTGCCATTATCTCTGAAATATTCTCCCATAGTTACACCCGCATAAGGCGCAAGATATTGCATTGCAGCAGAATCAGAAGCAGGTGCATTAACAATAATTGTATATTCCATTGCTCCATGTTCTTCTAGTTTTCTCACCACTTGCGCTACTGTGGATTCTTTTTGTCCTATGGCAACATAAATACAAACAACATCTTGTCCTTTTTGATTAATAATAGTGTCAATTGCAACTGTTGTTTTACCTGTTTGTCTATCACCAATAATCAACTCTCTTTGACCCCTACCAATTGGCACTAATGCATCAATTGCCTTAATACCCGTTTGAAGTGGCTCATGAACTGATTTTCTTGCCATAATCCCAGGAGCTTTTTCTTCCATGAATTTAAATTCTTTTGCTTCAATTGCTCCCTTACCATCAATGGGCTCACCTAAAGCATTAACCACTCTTCCCATCAAATCATCTCCAACAGGAACACGTAAAAGCTTACCGAGTCTCTTAACTGAAGTGCCCTCTTTAATCTCTTTTCCAGCACCCAAGACAACAACACCCACGCTGCCTTCTTCCAAGCTTGATGCAAGACCTTTGTCCCCTGTATCAAACTCAACCATTTCATAGCTCATAGCATCTTTAAGTCCATAAACTTTTGCTACACCATCAGCATATGCAATAACCTTACCAGTTTGCGCAATATTTAAATCCAATTCGAAATTATCTATTCTTTCTTTAATAATAGAACTAATTTCATCAGCTTGTAACTTTGCTATCACTCTTACTCCTTCATAAAAAAATTAAAATGCTTTCATAATATGACTTCTTAAGTCTTGAATAAATTTCTCTTGAGAAAAGGAAATTTCAACGCCTAAATCCTCCACAATCAATTTGATTCCAACTTCATCTACAATCTCCTGCTTCAGAATCAAATTAACGCCTAGTTTTTTGCTAAACTGACCTTGTATATCCTTTAATACTACTTCATCGTATTTCTCATTTACTTTTAGATTGGCAATATATTCCTTATTTAAAGAAGCTATATAAGAAAACAATTCAGCATACAACTCTTGGAACAAGTTCAAGCGCTTATGTTCTGCCAAAACTTTAACAAAATTAGAAAATCTTTGTGTTGCCTTATTTTCCAAAATAACTTGCAAAACAAACTCCACCTTTTTAGAAATCTCCACATAAGGCGATTCGATGATTTCTTTAAATTTAGAAATTTGATAAGCATTTGCAAGAATGCTTAAAAATTCTAAATCCTTTTCCAGTTCATTTTTTAGCGCATCCTTAGAAAATGCCCTAATATATCTTTTTGCTATCAATTCTTTCATCTTAAGCAACCTTTCTCAATAAAGCTTGAGTTAAGACATCTTTAGGCAATACTGCAGAATCTTTGCTTAAAAACTCTTTTAAAACTTCATCAATAATCAGCTTTTCCATTTTTCTTCTCTCAAATGTCATACTCTCATTAAATTGACGAATCAAGTTTTCAATTTCTGCTTTTGTATTTTCCTCTGCCTTCTGCAAAATAATTGCTGATTCTTTGTGTGCTACTTCTATAATATCTTTTGCAATTTTTTTAGCTTCGTCTAATTCATTAGCTGCTTTTTGTCGCTCTTTTTTTGATTCTTGAAGTTTTTCTTGAAT
This sequence comes from Helicobacter colisuis, assembly GCF_023646285.1. Taxonomy (NCBI): domain Bacteria; kingdom Pseudomonadati; phylum Campylobacterota; class Epsilonproteobacteria; order Campylobacterales; family Helicobacteraceae; genus Helicobacter; species Helicobacter colisuis. The sequence goes on from NZ_JAMOKX010000001.1 coordinate 168,685, forward strand.
CTTGGCTAAAGAATTTGCAATACCCTCTCGCCTTTCTTTGAAAACACCTTTAATCCTTTCTGCTGCAAAGTAATAAACTAGTGCAAAAAAGATAACAAAGTTAATCGTTCTCTCAACAATATCCACTTCACCACTACCAGATGCCGCCAACAATATGCAAGGAGAAAACATTGCCATCAAAAACAAAAAACTTTTTTTCATTATTTCCCCTCCTACAATTTCGCCATTTTAGCTTTTAAGCTTTCTTCAAAAAGAGGAATTTTAGATAACAATGTTTTCTTAAGTTCTTCTCTCTCTTCTTCAAGAATTGCTGTAAATTCATTGTATTTTAGATTCAACTCTTCCCTTTTTTGCGTAATTTTTGCATCTGCCATCTGTTTAGCATTTTCTTGCGCCTTATTTTTTATAAGACTTGCTTCCTGCCTTGCATTTTGCAAAATCACCTCTGCCTCCGCTTTTAATGCTTTTACATCCGCCGCATTACCTTCTATACCTTCACTATCCTTTTTTATTGATGAATCTCTTGCATCCATAAAACCTAACAAAGGTTTGTACAAAATGCGATTCAGCAAGTAAATCAAAATAAGGAAAGTAAAAAAAACTAGCGCCATTACCCAAGGAGTTGGGATAATAGTCATTTGCACTCCTTTCTTTAAATATAAATAACATTTTTATTCTATCACGACTTTTTCTAAGTTTTTCTTAAAAACTTAAATTTGGTAAAAATTTAATAAACCTTTCCACCTCCTCATCGTTACTAAACTCCACAATAAAATATTTTTTTTGCAATTTTGCCTTTAATTTATTTTCTTGCATCATTTGACAGATTTTCATTAATTCATTTTGAGATTGCAAACTTATTACATTTTTTTTTGATAAATCCTTCTTTACCTTATCATTAGACTTAATACTTTTAATATTCCTTACAATCGCTTCAGTTTCATGAACACTCAACTTCTGTCCTACAATCGAATCAGCCACCATTAATTGCTTCTCTTTTGGCAGGGTAATCAGAATCTTAGCGTGTCCTTGTGAAATTTTGTTTTCTATAATATATTTTTGAACTTCATTTTCCAAATCCAATAAGCGCAGAGTGTTTGTAATCTGTGCTCTTGACTTTGAGAGTCGCTTGGCGACTTCTTCGTGCGTGATTCCATACTCATCAATTAATTCTTTATAAGATTGTGCCAAATCAATCGGATTTAAATCTTCCCTTTGGATATTTTCTATCAAAGCCAATTCGCGTAACTTTTTCTCTTGCACATCTACAACAATAGCTTTTATTGTTTCTTTTTTTGCAATTTTGCTTGCGCGCAAACGCCGCTCACCTGCAATCAAAAAATATTCATCAGATTTTCCACTATCCTCATAGACTAAAATCGGTTGCAAGAGACCATATTCTTGAATTGAATCAGCTAATTCTTGCAAACTCTCATCATCAAATACCTTGCGAGGCTGCAAGGGATTGGCTTTTATTTTATCAATATCAATTTCAACTACCAAACCTGAATTATCATTTAAATTATTCTGATAAGCCTCTTCTACTTCCCCCAAAATAGCGCTTAATCCACGCCCTAAGCCTGCACTTTTTGCCATTAAGCCCTCTTTAAAATCGCTCTCGCAAGACTTTGATAAGCAATATTACCTTGAGAACGCACATCATATAAAATAACAGGCTTCCCAAAACTAGGTGATTCGGCTAACTTAATATTCCGTGGAATTGCAATCACATCTTTGGCGTCATTTTTGATTAGTTGCCCTTCAAAATGCTGCAACAAATCTGTAAAAACCTGCCTTGAAAGGTTGTTTTGTCCGCTATACATCGTTGGCAAAAGCCCCTTGATTTTTAAGTCTGGATTAATCTCTTTTCTTAAAAGCTTAATAGTATTAAGCAATTGTGCTAATCCCTCAAGCGCAAAAAACTCACACTGAATAGGAATAATCACAGAATGGGAAGCACTTAGCGCATTAATCGTTAAAGGTCCTAAGGCAGGTGGAGAATCAATGATAATATAATCATACAAACTCCCCACTTCTTCTATTTTCTTTTTTAATAATAATTCCCTTCCATTACGCTTTTGGCTATAAAACTCTTTTTCAATTCCTACTAAGCCAATATTTGAAGGAGCTAAAAAAAGTGTCGGGATTGAAGTTTTTTGAATAATTTGCGAAAGCTGTTTGGTTCCGATTAAAACATGATAAATATTATACTCTATGTCATTTCTGTGGAATCCTAAACTCGTTGTTGCATTGGCTTGAGGGTCAGCATCAATTAGCAAAACTTTCTTTTCTTCTACCGCTAAAGAAGCTGCAAGATTCACTGCTGTTGTCGTTTTTCCAACCCCACCTTTTTGATTTGCTATACAAATCACTTCACACATTTTTCGCTCCGTTTATTGTTATCTTAGACTATAGATTCTTCTACCCTTTAAAAGTATCGAACCATCTTCCAAAAGCTTGGCATCTTTTAGAGAAATCTGCTCACCTTGATAGTGAAAGTTATAATAAAAATTTCTAGAGAATTCTAACTTATATTTACTAAAAATTTGCTTCCATGTGTAAATTTTTATCTTCTCAATAAAAAGAAAAAGTATTTGTTCTTTGGAGACTGAAATGTCCAAAGCGCCGAATGCAGAATCCTCTACCACTAAATTTAAACCAATTCCCACTAAAATATTTTGTGAAATTTTTGTGCAAAGAATACCACCGATTTTTTTTTCACCAAGATATAAATCATTAGGCCATTTCAAAAAGACTTGAGAACCAAGCTCTGCTAAGACTTCCTTAAAGAGATAACCAAAATAAATCGAAACAGATTCAATAGCCAAATCATTAGGTAATTCCCCCTCTGTAATCGCAAAAGAAAAATACAATCCCTCCTTTACAGCGCTCCATACATTTCCACGACTACCAATGCCTGAATTTTGCTGATGAGCTACGACCAAAATAGGCGCTTTTAGCTCTCCAGTTTTAATTTTCTCACTCAAAAATAGATGCGTTGAGGGCAAAGATTCAAAAGTTAGAATTTTCATTATTCTAAAATATCACCCTTTTTTAGCCTTCTACCTTGCAAATATTCATAAGCATTTACCATCTTTTTAGAGGGGGCTTGTAAAGCTTGAATCCAAACACTACCCCTAAGGCAACCCACCAAAATCTTATCTTCTAAAATCTCTAGAATCTCACCTGCCTTATTAGCGCTTTCATTTTCATTTAAAAAGACTTTTTTAAGTTTTAAGCCACTTTGCAAAAAAATCTCTGGCCACCCTTCATAAGCTAATGCTTTAAGATAAAGCGATTTTGCTTCGCTAAAATCCACCATTCCCATTTCTTTTTTGATTTTCTTGCAATAACTTGTATCAGCATTACTTTGCTTTAGGGGGACAATTTCTTTCCATTTCTCAAGATAATCCAAAGTCAATTTTGCAGCTGCTTCTGAAAGCTCACCAAATAGCTCCCTTGCATTCTGTCCCCTATTTTTTAAGATTCTAAAACCTAAAATATCTCCACTATCTAAACCCTCTTCCATTTGCATTAAAGTTACGCCAAAAAACCTCTCATTTTCTAAAATACTTTCTTGAATCGGGCTAGCACCACGAAACTTTGGCAATATTGAAGCGTGCAAATTAACACAAGGGGCAAGCTCCAAAATACTTTTGGGCAAAATCTTTCCAAAGGCTGCAACAACAATCACATCAAAATCAATTTGCTTTAATGTTTCAAGAAACCCTTCATCTAAAACTTCAGGCTGAAAAATAGGAATCCCCAAATCTCTTTGCAATAATAATTCCTTTGTAGCAGGCATTTTTAAGTGCATATCTCGCCCTGCTTTTTTATCTGGCTGACAAACAAGTGCTTTAAGAGTATGTTTTTTTAGTAGCGATTCTAAAATCATCGCAGCATACAAAGGAGTTCCCATAAAAACAATATTCACTATCTAATTCCCCCTTTATGCTTATTTTTCAAACAAAGTCCCACTTACTTGAATTCCCTCTAGTAAAAACTTTTCTAAAACCTCCAAGCGTTTTCCACTTGAGAGAAACATTTTGCGATGATTCCGCAATAAAAAATCCGCCGCTTTTAGCTTAGTGACTATCCCACCTGTTGCAAAAGCATTGTTGGGTGTTGCTTGTTCTTTTAAGGTTTCTGCAGAAATTTCAGAGACTTTGGGATAGATTTTTGCTGCTGGATTAATACTTGGATTTTCATCATAATAACCTTCAATATCACTCAAAATCGCAAGAATATCCGCATTAAAAAAATGCGTAACATGGGCAGAGAGTTGATCATTATCACCAAATTCCAAAAGCAAGGACAACTCACCTGTTGCTGTTACATCATTTTCATTGATAATGGGTAAAATTTCATTTTGCAATAAGACTTCCATCGCATTTCTAGCATTTTGAGTTCTTTTGCGCGAATCAAAATCATAAGCAGAAAGCAAAACCTGCGCTGTAGCAATCCCAAAAATAGCAAAATTTTCAGCATAAGTCTGCATTAACAAAGGCTGTCCTATGGCTGCCAAGGCTTGTTTGTTAGCCAAATCTCCTTTGCTTAGCTTTACTTTTGTAAAACCTGCTGCAACTGCACCCGAACTTACTAGAATCACTTCATATTTTTGGCGCAATTTAGAAATCAAACTTGCTAAAGCCTCCATTCTTTCTTTATCAATTAGTTGATTTTTAACTAAAAGGGCACTACCAACTTTAATCACCACTCTACTTTTCTGCATTAGTGCATTCCTTTTTTACTTCTTTTAGCGTTTCATAAAGTAAATGCTTAAGCGGTCTAATATTCTCCCCATTTACACTAGAAGCCAATATCACAAATATCGGCTTTAAATAATCATGTTCTTCGAAATCCTCTTTGCTTTTTTGCACATAGCAATCAGGAATTTCTTGATGTGGCTTTAAAGCTATATTTAAATGCGCTAAAAAATCAGTCAAAATAGCAGTCTTTTCTCCTTTTGCATCGCTTTTAGCATCACTCTTTGAGAGCATAATTCCAAAAGGTCGCTTAGCAAGTTGTGTGCTAAATTTTTCTAACTCTTCTTTTAAAATCATAAATTGCTCTTCTATTGAACGATAATTAGCTATATCAAGCACAAAAAGCAAGAATCGCGTTCTTTCGATATGCCGCAAAAACTCTAACCCCAAACCTCTCCCCTCACTTGCTCCACTGATAATTCCAGGAATATCTGCTATTACAAAAGAATGATAATCTCCTAAATTCACAATCCCCAAAGAGGGGGTTAAAGTGGTAAATTCATAATTGGCAATTTCGGGTTTAGCATTAGAAACCACTGAAACAAGAGTGGATTTACCAACATTAGGAAAGCCAACTAATCCAACATCGGCAATTAATTTTAACTCTAGACGAATCTTTTTTTCAGTTCCAGGCATTCCTTTTTGTGCATAAGTTGGGCGTTGATTGGTAGCACTTTTAAAATGCACATTACCCAAACCACCCTTGCCACCTTCTAAGAATAAAATCTTGCTAGATTCTCCAACCAAATCCAACAACAACTCACCACTCTCAATATCAAACACTTGCGTTCCAGGTGGAACACTAATCACTAAATCTTCGCCCTTTTTTCCATATTTATTTCTTCCAAGCCCAGGCTTTCCATTTTGCGCTTTAAAATGTTTGTGTCCTCTAAAATGAGAGAGTGTATCAGTATTGCGATCTACTATAAAATAAACATTTCCACCCTTACCGCCATCTCCACCATCAGGACCACCATTGATGACAAACTTCTCCCTATGAAAAGATACGGCGCCTTCTCCACCTTTGCCTGAGGATACAAAGATTTCAACTCTATCAACAAACATAAGAAAACCTTAACTGGAAAATTCAATCCCCAAAAGGGGATTTATGAAGTATTTTAAGAAGCAGGGTAAATAGAAACTTTTTTACGATTTCTATCTTTTCTTTCAAAAGAAACAATCCCATCAATTAATGCAAAAATAGTGTGATCTTTACCCATTCCTACATTATTTCCAGGATGAACTTTTGTGCCTCTTTGGCGAATAATAATATTTCCTGCACGAACAAATTGTCCGCCAAATTTTTTCACACCTAAACGGCGTCCTGCTGAATCGCGATTATTTTGGGTGCTCCCCTGACCTTTCTTGTGTGCCATTTCTACTCCTTATGTAGCAATCTATGCCGCAATTTTAATAACACGAACACGCGTAAAATCTCTTCTAAAACCTCTTTTAGTTTTACTATCTTTTCTTCTACGCTTTTTAAAAGTAATAACCTTTTTACCTCTTCCTTCATTGATAACTTCTAATTCCACTTTAGCGCCACTTACATAAGGGCTTCCAAGTTTCACATCTCCGTTATCAAAAAGAGCTAAAACTTCATTGACTTCAACTTTTGACTTTGGCTCAAGGTTTAAACAATCAAGCAATAAAATATCGCCTTCGCTTACCTTGTATTGTTTGCCTCCATTCTGAATGATTGCATACATAATACAATTCCTTTACATTTTATTTTGAAGTTTTTGTTTTTTATTAAAGAATAATAAAAGCTCGGATTCTACTCTTTCTTTTATTAATAAAACATTAATTTTGTAATGCAATACACTCAATCTCAACCAACGCATCTTTTGGTAAAGTTTTTACAGCCACCGTGCTTCTAGCTGGTTTATGATCTCCAAAAAATTCCGCATAGATTCCATTAACAATACCAAAATACTCCATATCTCTTAAAAAAATAGTTGTTTTAATAACTTGCTTTAAGCTGCTATTAGAAGCCTTTAAAACCTCGCTAAGATTCTCTAAAACTTGCCTTGTTTGAGCTTCAATACCTTGAACTAATTCTCCACTTGGTGTAAGCCCAATTTGACCTGAAGTATAAACCATTCCATTTGTGCTAATTGCCTGCGAATAAGGACCAATTGCTTGAGGTGCTTTTTTGGTTGCTGTAATCTCTAACATTATGGTTTCTCCTTTACTTTATTCTTAAAATATTATAGAATTATAACAAATTAATTTCAAAACAAAAGGAATTTCGGAAATGAAATCAACTTTTTTAAAGCCCCTAATTCTATCATTTTGCGCTACTGCATTATCCTCTTATCTTTATGCTGATACCTTTGTCAAATTCCGTCCCAAACCAAAATTACAAATTACTCCACTAGATAATTTTGACAAATCACTTCAAAGAGAAATGCAAAAATATCCAAAAGGAACGGCTTTTATGGTAGATGCAAGAACAGGAAAGATTGTCGCAACAACACCACAAAGAAAACAAACACCAAAACCCCAAGCGCCAAAACCCCCAAAAAAAGAGAAAACGCCCCCCTATCATATGAATGAAGAATACATCGAGCTTTTATAGAAAGGATTTTAATGATTGAAGTTGAATTACTAGGACCACTTGGAAATCAAAAATTCACAAGCAATGCCAAAGATTTTTATGCCCTAAAAAAAGAATTACAACAAGATTCTGCAATACAAAATTGGCTTAAAGATTGTGCTATTGCTTTAAATGATGAAATTGTACAATCTCTAGATACCCCCTTAAAAGATGGAGATAAAGTAGTGATTTTACCTCCAGTGTGTGGTGGATAATGCTCACTAAAATAATGGGTTTAGAAATTTTTGATGGGGCTTTAGATACAGCCAAAATTTATCAAAAATGGTATGATTTTGCTTCTCAAAACAACCTAGGTGCCAATAGTATTTTTACAGGGATTGTGCGCGCAGAAAATGGGTGTGATGGATTAAGTTTTGATATTTATGAGCCACTTTTGGAGCAGTGGTTTTTGGATTGGAATAAGAAAGTTTTAGAAAATGGCGTATTTTTAAAAATGGCACACTCTAGGGGCGATGTTTTTAATCATCAAAGCTCTTATATGGCTGGAATCTTTAGCGCAAAAAGACGCGCTTGTTTAGAAGTTTTTGAAGATTTTATCGAAGATTTTAAACATAAAGCTCCTATTTGGAAATATGATTTAAAAAATGGAACAAGAATTTATGCAAAAGAGCGAAGTTATAAATTACCTTTTAGTGGAATCTTACAATGAAAGCCATTGCCTTTAGCGGAAACTCCAACAGCGGAAAAACCACACTTATCCAAAAACTTTCTCTTCTTTTACCCCCTACAAAGCGTGTTTGCATTGTCAAACACGATCCAAAAAATAAAGCTTCTATTGACACAGAAGGCAAAGATTCTGATATTTTTTATAAAACAGGTGCGGATATTGCTATCTTAAGTCCTACACAAACCACACTAAGATTCCATCAAAACTTAAGCCTAGAATCATTAATCCAAAAGTTTGGAGATTGCGACTATCTTTTTGTGGAGGGATTAAAGGAATTGCCTTTACCTAGAATCTGTGTTGCCAGAGAAATCTTTGATGAGCGCTTTTTGCCCTTTAGCAATGCTTTAGCCATTGATGATTCAATCAACAAAGATTCATTGCCCAAAAATATTCCACTTTTGAATTTAAACAACCCTCAAGAAATTCTAGATTGGATTAACATAAATATTAAGGACTATAAATGAATCAAGCAAAAATAGGTATTCTAACTCTTTCAGACAGAGCAAGTGCAGGAATTTATGAGGATATTTCAGGACAGGCTATTATTGACACGCTCAAAGAATATCTTACTTCCCCTTGGGAGAGTGTCTATCGTTTAATTGGCGATGATTTAGAACAAATCAAATCTCAACTCATAGAATTAGCCGACATTGAAAAATGCGATTTAATCGTTACTACAGGTGGAACTGGACCTGCAATAAGAGATGTAACGCCCGAAGCCACAGAAGCCGTATGCCAAAAAATGCTACCAGGTTTTGGAGAGCTTATGCGACAAACCAGCCTCAAATATGTCCCAACAGCGATTCTATCACGCCAAACAGCAGGAATCCGCAATCAAACTCTAATCCTCAATCTGCCTGGCAAACCAAAATCAATCCGAGAGTGTCTTGATGCAGTTTTTCCTGCTATCCCCTATTGCCTTGATTTAATTGGTGCTACTTATTTGCAAACTAACCCCAACATCATTAAAGCTTTCCGACCAAAATCTTAATCTTCTCCTAAAAATTTATGCAACTTATTATACTCTCCCCTCTCCAAAAAACGCACTTTTTGTGTGGGGAGATTATTTAGCGAGACAAACCCATAAGCAACACGCTTTAAATCCAAAACCCTTAAATTAAAATGGGCAAAAAAACGCCTTAATTCACGATTCTTGCCCTCACTGATAGCCACTTTAATTTTAGAAAATTTTGCCGTATTTTTTAGCACCCAATATCCAAGAAAAGGCGAAAACTCCATTGCTTTAATTTTGCTCTTTTGATGCCCTCCTAGTGTTGCATTTTGCAAACTCAAACCATTTTCCATAGCTTCAAACACTTCTTCTTTAATCTCACCTGAAAGCTTTAAAAGATAGGTGCGTTCTAGCTTACTTTCCATTAGTTTTGTCGCCACCTCCACTTTATCTGTCAATAAAAGCAACCCTTCGCTAGCAAAATCAAGCCTACCAACAGGGATAAAATCCTTAAAACGCCTAGGCAATGATTCATAAATTACTTTGCGCCCCCTATCATCTTTTTTACTAACCAACTCACCCTTTGGTTTATTATAAACAATAACTGTGTATTCTTCCTTTTCTCTCAAGCATTTTCCATTAACATACACCTTTGTGCGATTATCTACTTGATATGAAAAGTCTTTGATAATTTCTTTGTTAATTGAAACTTTACCCTCTTTAATTAACCGATCTGCTTCTCTTCTTGAAAACTTAGAATGATGAGCTATATATTGATTTAATCGCATATTTTTACTTTTTAAATTTAAATTTTTCTTTTTTCAAAAAAGCTTTAAGCTTTTCTAGATGCTTCCCTTGAAATTCCAAAATATATCCTCCTAAATCCTCTTTAAAGCTACCACCACAAGCCAAAGTTTTTTTAATTTCCTTCAGCATTTTTACAATTGTTTCATTTCTTTCATAAACAACACCACAAAGCGTAATATCCTTTCCCTTGCACTTCTCTTCCTTAATCCATAAAAAATAAGAATCCCTCTCCCTTATTTCTTCTTTCTTTTTACAAACGCATTGACTTTGGAGATTCTCGCACTTCTTGCAAAGCACATCAATAGCATCTTCAAAGTTAGCGCCTATTGACAAATGACTTAAATCTAATCGATCCATTCTAACTCTTTAAATTCTTCTTTAATTTGACTATGTACAAAAAACGCACTTGCCATTTCTAACTCTTGAGTTTGTGTTTTAAACAAAATCCTTAATTCCCTTTTGCCTTGATGCTTGATTGCTGCTTCCCTTAAATTTTGGAGTATTTGCTTGTTGATTTGTGAATTAATTAATAAAATCAAAGGATCGCTTGTATCAGCTTTTTGCACTACAAATTCCACTTTTTCTTTTTGCGCTTCTTCTAAACTTAGAATCTTTTCTGCTTTAAGACTTTTTGAATCATTTTGCTCTTGAACCATACATTTAACGGCAATTGGAATATCTTTATCCATTTCCTCTAAAGCCAAAAGTGTTTTTTCGAAAATAGTCAGCTCTACACTTCCATACAAATCTTGTAATTTCAAAATACCATAGCGCTTACCTGTTTTTGAAAACTTAGTAATCACATCTTCAATGCTACCTATTAGCAAAATATGGCTATTTTCTGCAATGTCTTGAATCTGATTAGTATAAACACAATCAATTGATTTTATAATCTCTTTGTAATTTTCAAGTGGATGCCCTGAAGCATAGAATCCTAAACTTTCTTTTTCAAACTCTAAAATCTGCTTTTTATCAAACTCTCCTTTGTTTTCAAGCTCCAATGCAACACTTGTAAATTCCTCGCTATCTCCAAAAAGAGAATTTTCTGCTTCTTTTTTAGCCGTTTGTGCCACTCTTGCACTTTCTGTTAGAATCTCCACCTGTTCTAAAAGCGTTTTTCTTGTATAATTAAAGCAATCCATTGCTCCACTTTTAATAAAAGATTCTAAAGATTTTTTATTGACTTTTTGAGGATCAATCCTTGCTAAAAAGTCTTCTAAATCCTTAAATTCGCCATTATTTTTACGCTCTTCTAAGATAATATTAATAGCCACTTCCCCTGCGCCTTTAATAGCCCCCAATCCAAATAAAATACATTCCTCACCCTCAATCTTTGCAACGCTAAATTCTAACTCTGATTTTTGCAAGTTAGGTGGAAGCACTTTGATGTCCATTTTATTGGCTTCTTCAATGTATTCTACAATCTTATCTGTAGCATTCTTTTCTGAAGTAAGTAAAGCTGCCATAAATTCCTTAGGATAATAAGTCTTTAAGTAAGCCGTCTCAAAAGTAATCAATGCGTAAGCTGCTGAATGTGATTTATTAAACCCATATCCTGCAAATTTAACAATTAATTCCCAAAGCTCTTCTGCTTTTGCCTTATCAAAGCCTTGCTTTTGCGCACCTTGAGCAAATTTGCTTTTATTATCCGCCATAATTTGCGCATCTTTTTTTCCCATCGCTCTACGAATCAAATCCGCCTCTCCAAGACTAAAACCACCGATTCTTTGCACTATTTGCATAACCTGCTCTTGATACACAATCGTTCCATAAGTAGGCTTTAAAATTGGTTCTAATTCAGGAAACATATAGACAATAGGTGCTTTCCCATGCTTTCTATCAATAAAATCACTCACCATTCCTGATTCCATAGGTCCAGGTCTGCCTAATGCAATGATTGCAATAATATCTTCAAAAGTGCTTGGCTTTAAGCGTTTATTAATTCCTTGAAACATACTTGATTCAATTTGGAATATTCCAAGCGTGTTACCGCTTTGCAAGGTTTCATACACTTTCTTGTCATCTACATCAAGTTTTAAAAAATCAATCTCTAAATGATGACGATTTTTAATTAATTTCAAAGCATCATCAATCAAAGTCAATGTCTTTAAACCCAAAAAGTCGAATTTAATTAAATCCACATCTTCAAGATATTTCATTGAATACTGCGTCGCAATGATTCCATCCCTAGAAGATCGATACAAAGGTGCTTTATGCCATAGTTCATTTTCTGAATCAATAACAACTGCTGCAGCGTGAGTTCCTGGATTTCTCTTGGTATTTTCTAAGATAACTGCAAAATCCCATATTTTCTTAGCTAAAGGATTTTTTTCAATTAATTCTTTAATCTTAGGTTCTTTTTCATAAGCTTTTTCCAAAGTAATATCAAGATCTTTTGGGATAAGTTTAGCAAAGGAATCTGCTTCTCCATAAGGCATTCCCATAACCCTTGCCACATCTCGGATAACAGCCTTTGCTTTCATCATACCAAAAGTAATCACTTGCGCGACATTATGACGCCCATACTTTTCTGTCACATATTCCAAAATCTCTTCACGCCTACTTTGGCAAAAGTCCATATCAATATCAGGCATACTTACGCGTTCAGGATTTAAGAATCGTTCAAAAAGTAAATCATATTTCATCGGATCAATATTAGTAATCTCTAAACAAAAAGCTACCAAACTCCCTGCTGCACTTCCACGACCTGGTCCAACTGGAATCCCACGCTCTTTTGCAGCACGCACAAAATCCCATACAATAAGCATGTAGCCTGGGAATTTCATTTTGTTAATGATTTCAATTTCTCTCTCTAATCTCTCTTGATATTCTTGATGTTTTTCTTGAGGGATATTTAAAAGACGCTTTTTTAGTCCTTCTCTGCACTTATAAGCAAAATATTCACTATCTTGAGTGAAATCCAAATTTTCAGCTTTAGCATATTCTGCAGTGAATTTAAAACTAGGCGGAGTGGGATCACCTAAGTGTAATTCCAAATTACATTTATTAGCAACTTCTTGAGTATTTGCTAATGCTTCTGGAAAATCTGCATACAATTTTGCCATCTCCTGGGGGCTTTTAATGTAAAATTCTTGCACAGTGTGTCGCATACGATTGGGATCATTAAAATCTTTTCCAAATCCAATACAAAAAGCCACTTCTTGCGCAGTGGAATCGCTTTGCTTGGTATAATGCGTGTCATTGGTTGCAATAATCTTAATGCCTGTTTCCAAAGAGATTTGAACAATTTGATTATCAATAAGCTGCTGCTCTTCAATTCCGTGGCGCATAAGCTCCAAATAAAAGTCATCTCCAAAAATATCTTTATATTCTAGGGCAACTTCTTTTGCCCGATCATAGCCCTTTCTACCCTTATTGTCATCTTTTTTTAGATTAAGATGCCATTGCACCTCTCCATTTAAACAAGCAGAAGAACAAATCAAGCCTGCACTATGCTCACGCAACATTTTTTTACTAATTCGTGGTTTCATATAATACCCATACAAACACGCTTGTGAGCTTAGATACATTAGATTTTTATAACCCTCTAAATTTTTAGCATACAAGCATAAATGGAATCGTTGATTACTTTTATCGCTAATTTCTTCAGCATTATGCAAATAAGCTTCCATTCCTAAAATTGGCTTAATTCCCTGCTCTTTCATTGCCTTGTAAAACTCAATAGCACCAAACATATTTCCATGATCTGTGATAGCAACGCTATCCATTCCTAGCTCTTTAATTTTCTTAGCAAGCACTTTGATTTTATTTAAGCCATCCAATAAAGAATATTCTGTATGTAAGTGCAAATGAGTGAAAGAAATTTGTGGAGTTATGATTTCATCTGGAGTCTTGCTCATTCTAAGACCTTTTAATGCTAAAAATAAGCAAGATTTTAGCGCATTTATACTAACAAAGGCATTAAGTATAAAAATTAATCTTCAATGTAGTTTTTAAGCTTTCGCCCAACTTTGGGATGTTTTAATTTTTTAATAGCACTTGATTCAATTTGCCTTACCCTTTCCCTTGTTACATTTAGTTCTTTCCCAATTTCTTCTAAGGTTCGATCTGATTCATCTTCTAAAAGCCCAAAACGCATTCGAATAACTGCTTTTTCTCGCTCATTTAGCTGATCTAAAACATCATCAATTTGTTCTTTCAAATCCTCTTTTAAAATGCTATCCATTGGTCCAACAGAGCCCTTATCTTCTACAAAATCACCAAACTTTCCATCTTCTCCATTTCCAATAGGTGCTTCAAGACTAATGGGTTCTTTAGTGATTTTAATCACATTTTTAACTTTATCAACAGGCAATCCAACTTCCTCTGCAATCTTGTCAATATCAGGCTCTTTACCCTCTTCTTGCAAATACTTACGCATAATTTTATTGATTCGATTAATGGTTTCTATCATATGAATAGGAATCCTAATTGTTCGCGCCTGATCAGCAATCGCCCTTGAAATAGCTTGTCTAATCCACCAAGTCGCATAAGTAGAAAATTTATAACCTTTTTTGTATTCAAACTTATCAACTGCTTTCATAAGCCCTATGTTACCTTCTTGAATCAAATCCAAAAATGGCAATCCACGATTCGTATAGCGCTTAGCAATGCTCACCACAAGACGCAAGTTTGACTTTGCCATTTTTGTTTTTGCTCTATCAGCGATATCTTTCCCTCGTTTAATCTGCTCTAGAATCTGCTTTAGCTTTTCAGGCTCTAAATCAAAGCTTCCCTCACTAGCTAATTTCGTTTGAAAAAGCTTCTTGATTTCCATATAAGTAGAAACCATAGTCGCTTCAGGGACAGCTGCGACAATATCTGCCTTGCTCATTTCTGTGATATTATCCAGAATCTTTTTGTGGTTGCCAAGCAAAATATCGTTAAACAAAGGCAAACGATATTCCAAACGCTTAAGCTCTCTATCAAATCCTTCATCACTTTTAATAGTGTTCTCCATTGCCTTAACTAGCTCGGTAATAAGCTTACTTGTAGGTCCTAAATCAAGAAGTTTTTCTTTTAAAAATTGTTTTTTGTGTGCAAGAGTTAAAAGGTATAACATATCTCCACTTTCTTCACCTTGCTCTTGCTCCCAAGTCTTAAGCCAATCTTTTTTGGCTTTTTCTAATGCCTTAAAGCTTACAAGCACCTTTTCAACGCGTTTTTGATCTTTTTTGCTAATTGGTTTTTTGCCTGACTCTTCTTCTTCTTGATCTTCTTCTATTTCCTCTTCATCACTTTCACCACCCTCTTCATCCTCATCATCAAAACTTTTAAAAAGCTCTTTAACGCGTCTTTCACGATTAATTAAAGCTTCCTTGTAGTCTAAAATAAAATCAATCAAATAAGGCACAGAACAAATGGCATCTAATATAATATTTTCGCCAAGCTCAATATTTTTGCTTAATTCTACCTCATCTTCACGAGTTAAAAGAGGTATTTGTCCCATCTCTCGCAAATACATTCTTACAGGGCTATCACTTCTGCTCCATTCTAATAACTCTCGTTCTTTCATAAAGTCAAATTCTTCTTCTAGTTCTTCATCTAAAAGACGCTTTTTATCCTCTTTGATTTTTCTTGCTTCATCTTGATTGAGCAATTTTGCAACTTCTGAAGCTGACATAAGCTGTTTTTTGTATTTTTTTGCTAACTCAGATACTCTTTTGGCTTGTGCGGCTGTTGGGAGTTTAGTTAAAACTTGTGCTATTTTCTCATAAGAAACATATTTAGAATCGGACTGAAATAGCTCTTCGAGCTGCTGATTGATATTTTTTACAGACATTTCACAACTCCAAAAAAGTAAAAATTAAAAGTAGAATATTTTATGAAAAATTTCGGATTATACCCAAAATTATTGAATCTAAGCTTTAGCGGAATTTCCAACATTCCTTAATTTCTTTTAAGTATTTCTTATCTAGCGTAGCAATAAGCAATTCTTCTCTATCGCCTAGACAATCATCAATTTCTCCATTAGGATTTGCCAACAAAGAATCACCATAAAAATTCCATAGAGTTTGTGTGATAGTATCTTGATATTGTCCTATGCGATTTGCCCTTAAAATATAGCTACTATTTAAAAAAGCGCGCATCTTAATGATATTTCTCCAACGCAGTGATGAATCAAAAGTAGAAGCACTAGCCAAAAGCACGCAATCTACATTGTTTTGCTTAAATTTCAACCAAAATTCATCAAAATGCAATTCATAGCCAAAAAGTACCGAAAATTTAAATCCACCTACATTAAAAATAGGGGGAGTTTTGATAAGCTTAGGCAAAGTATTTGCAAAAAACTTTGCTTCATTCCAATGCTCATAAGGCATCAATCTCTGTGCTCTGTATTTTAACACCTTTCCTTTATTGATAATTGCAATACTTTTATAAATCTTTGCCCCAACAATCTCTAAAATAGGCGCAACAAAAATCATTGGATACTCATTGGAAAGAGCTATAAGATTTTTATTTTGACTTTCTATTTTTGAAATAAGCTGACCTTTTTTACTTTGCTCCAAAGTCTTAAAAAAAGACCCAAAAAAATATTCACCAAAAAGAATCAATTTTACTTTTTGCAAATGCGCAACTTCTAAATAATTTTTGATTTCCTTTTGCGATTTCTCCAAAGAGAGTTGCAAGGCTGCAATTTTCATTCTTCTTCCTTTGTTTCAAATTGCATTTTAATTTCATTACATTGTGTTTGCGCATTTTCAAGCATTTTTTGTGCCTCTTTTAAAGTTTCCATTCCTTTTTTATAAATCTCCATACTCTCGTGCAAACCTATATTCTCATCATTTAATTTTTCCAAACATTCCTCAATCTCTTTAAGATTCATTTCAAAATCTTTTTTTTCATCTACCGCTTTATAACTCATTTGTTTTCCTTTGTTGTATTCTCTGCTTCTAAAAGCTTCTTTGCTTCAATGCACAGATTTCTCCAATTTGATTGCACCTTAATAGCTTCACACTGCCCATAAAAAGAAATAGCTTCTGCCTTTTGATTAAGCTTATCGCTCAAATATCCTTGCAAATATAAAATCCTTATCTTATCATTAGGCGTAGCAATATGCGCTTGAGACTTTTGTAATACCTCCAAAGATTCTTTAAATTTCCCCTCTCTATTTAGCGCTTCTACCAAACTCAATTCCACCCAAGGGGAATATTCATATTTTTTATGCTGTTCTTGTAAATCCATTAACTTATTAGCATAGATTCTAATAGCTGTATCATCCTTTCTACCCAAAGCATCTAAAAGCATGATTCGATAGACTTCTATCATTCTGCTATCCGCCCCCAAACTCTCCTCCATTTTAGGCAAAAGTTTAAAGGCTTCTTCTTTTCTCTTCTCTTTGTCCAAAGCCATAAACAAAACCCAAAGGCTGTCTTTATGGTTTGGATTCTTAGAGATTTCAACCACATCGCGAGAAGCCAAAATCGCTTTAGGATAATTTTGCATATGATATTCCACCCACCCCAAACGATACAGCCACTTCTCTTTTGCTTCAGAATTCTTCACCTTTGATGATTCTTCTTGTGCGATTTTTAGTGCAGGTTCAAACTGCTGATTTTCATAAAGACAATCAAATAAATCTATTTTTCCTGATGAATCTAAAGGGATTTTTTGTGCGTATAAATTCCCATAATATGCCGTATTCTTACAATCACGCTTAGCAATTGATTCTTGAGTGAGCACTCCAACTGATTGAAGCAATACAGAATCATCCTTTGGCAAAAGATCTCTCATTTCAAAAACTGCTTGATAATTTCCTATTTCATAAAGTGTTTGTGCTTTTTTTAGTAATGCTTCTTGCTCCTCTGCTTTTCCTTTGTAAGTCTTAATCACATAATCATAATGCTCCAAACGCTTTGTGGCATTGCTTTCTTTGTCATTTAAGAGCAAGGAATCATCTAAAGCTTGAATCTCCCTCTCTTCTTGAATATCTTTTGGTTTTTTAAGTAATAGTTGATAATATTGATGCGCTTTGGAGACATTACCCGCTTTATCATACCACTCTGCCATATCTCTTAGCAAAGGACGATAATAAGGCAACGCATCATCGCTAAGTGATAAAAACATCACTTCTGCAACCTCTGCTGGAGTTTCATAAATTCCTAGATCTGCCCATTTTTGCAATATTGCATAATGCTTTGGAATATCGTTTAAGAAATAATTTGGATTAGCATCAAGCACTTTTTTAAGATATTCTTCTGCCCTTTTTTTGTCTCCCACTTCTTGATAATATTCTCCAAGCAACAAAGCTGCCAAAGAAGCAACTTCTAAATCTTGCGTTTGATCCAATACTGATTGATAAAGCTCTAAAGGCATTTTTCTATCACCGCGCTCAAAAACTTTCTGTCCGTAGCTTAATCTTGCTAAAAGCTCACTTTTATCATTTTTGTATTCTTTGAAAATACGATCATAATAATAACTTGCTTCCTCAAAAAAATTCATCTTAGCATAGTTTTCCGCTAAAAGCAACAAAACTTCTGGAATATGAATATCTGCTGGATACGCGCTTAACCACGCCTTTCCTAAAGAAACAATTTCTTCATAGTTTTCCTCACCCCCAATGCCCTCTAAAGCTTTTAACTTCATAAAAAGCACATCGTGCTTAAAAATAGTTTCTGGGTAAATTTGTAGCATTTCATTAATTCTAGCTAAAGCCTCTTGATAAGATTTGTTTTTTAAAAGATTCTGAATTGCCAAAAAAGTGTCCTTATCTTGTCCAACTTCATTATCCATAGGACGCATTCCAAAATCTAAAACTCCAACTCTTGGATATGAAGAATCTCCATTAAAAGAAATAGGAAAATTAAGCCCCTCATTCTCTTCCTCTTCTAAAAAAGGAATCTCACCCCCATAGCCAATAATTTGCCACTTACTAGATTTTTGAGCTTTTTCTTGAAAAATAGGCTTTGATGATAGCAAATCTTGACCCACATTAAAAAGCCTTATTTTATGTTTTGGGGTGATTCTCAAATAAAATCGCTCTTTTGTAATTTCTGGATTAATGCTAAAAAAAAGCGTGTTAGTTTTTGAAAAATGCGAAATGAGATTTGATTCAAATTCACAAACTATCTCTTCCACTTCTGATTCTCTATTGAGTTTTTCCTTGCAAGAAAAAGGCTCAGAATCAACAATATTTAAAACAGCAAAATCTCTTGAATCTTCTCTTCCACTATTAACATAAAACTCCAAACTAAAGGTGAAATCCACCCCCAACAGCAGCAAAAGAGTAATTTTTTTAATAATCTTCATTGCATTCCAAAAATTTTGATTTCACATTATACTTTTTTTGCACTAAATTTTTTATCAAACCTTTTTATCCTACCACAAATTTAAAATGAGTAATCTCTGATCTTGCCAAAATCCGCATCGGAGGTCCCCAAAAACCCGTTCCACGATTCACATAAACTTTAGTTTTTGTAGAGTGTTGATACAACCCTGCTAGATAAGGCTGATCAATCATCACTAAAAAGCGAAAAGGGGAAATCTGCCCTCCATGAGTATGTCCGCTTAAAATCAAATCCACACTTTTAGAATCATCAACTTCCAAAGCAAATTTTGGCTGATGTGCCAACAAAATTGTAGGCAAAGAATCATCTCTTTTATCTAAAGCCTTTGTTAAATCTGGCTCCAATACCCCCACTCTTCTACCAAATAAATCATAAACCCCAGCTAAATTCACCAATTTTTTACCATTTTTTACCAAAACAATATTTTCATTTTCCAAAACGCGTATCCCATAGCCCTTAAGCGTTGCTAATAACTCGCCAATATTATGAAAAAATTCGTGATTCCCTGTTACAAAATACACTCCAAGTGGTGCTTTAAGCTTTGATAATTCCTCCATTGCCCTAGGAACATTAGAAACTTCCGTATCAATAATATCTCCAGTTAAAAAAACAACATCTGCTCCTAGAGAATTAACCTGATTTACAATCTTTCTCACAATATTTTCTTCAATCAATCCTCCAATATGCAAATCACTAACCTGCACCGCACTAAAGGGCGTTTTAAGATTTTTTAAGGGGAGATTAATTTGCTCTACTTTTGGCTGCATTCCACCCTCAATCAAACCAAACCCCAAATATCCTCCTGCAAAAAATCCGCTAAAAACATTGATTCCATTGCGTAAGAATGTCCGCCTCTTTTTGCTAAAATAGGGTATTAAAGATAAAGGCTGATAAAGCAAACTTGCTACTAATAAAATAAACCCAACTCCAATAGAAAGTGAAACCAAAAAATATAAACTTTGTGGCATATTCCAATAATAACGCCCCAAAAAGTAGCACACAACACCTAGATAATTAGCTATTAAAAAATATTTGAAAACCAAGAGTGGAATCTTAGGTTTAATGATTCTTTTAATAAAGAAAAAATAAATAAAAAAATGAAAAATCAAAAAAACTGATAATACAATAAGAGGAAACATTTTCATTCCCATGAACGCCTAGATTCTTTAATTAAGACATTAAATTGCTGGATTAATATGGGATTGCTTGAAATATCAAAACTTAACACAATACGCCTTACATCTCGCTCATCAAGCTTATCTAATGCTTCTTTTACCGCACTACTAAACTCATATTCATCTTCGCTTACAATAGCTTCCCCAATTTGCTTAGTGAATTTTTTAATCAAACTTTTCTCTTCTTTTTCTCTTTCTTTATCTTCTAGCAGAACCCTTTCAATATGTTGCAAAACCTGCCTTTTTTTCTTTTTTAAATCAGGTCTTTTATAAGCATTAGTTAGCTTCATAATCCTCTCTATAATCTTATTTTTTTCTTCCTCATCTTCATAATACACTTCATAATTTTCATACAGAGAATCAGGAAAATAATCTTTAATGATTCCATATTTTATTTGAGCTATTTTACTTAGACTTTCTTTTTCTTTTTGATTTTCTAAAACCTGTATTGTTTCTCGCAAAAATTGAATATCCTCTCGCCTAGATCCATAAAACTTCATTTGCTCCATTCTCTCTTGCTGCGGATAATCTTCAAATAATTTTTCTAAGGTATCTAATAACTTTTCTTGGTAAGCTCGATAAGCTAATTCTACAATACGCGTAACTTGCTTGTATCTCCCATCTCTAATTTGTGTCAAAACTAATTCTATTGTTTCATGCAATCCATATTGTGCAAAGATTTTCTCAACACTTCCATACAAACCCTTAAAATCAATAATTTCACCGCTAATTGCAAGGTGAATTTCTGCTAATTGTGCTTCAATTAAAGCTTCATTATCTTCAATCACATTCTCAGTTTGCTTATCTTCCTTGGCTAATTGCATATAATTCAAAATTGCTTGCTTACTTTCTTTTTTAAACAATTTAATTAAATCATTTAAAGGCATTGCTTCTAATGAATCTTTAGAATGTCCGTGCTTCCCTAATTGCCAAATTAGCTCTTTTCTCTCCATTACTGCAATGCGCTCCAAACTTTAAGGGCTTGTATATGCTCTTTGGTATCATGACATCTTATGATGCTTGCTCCATTTTTTAGCGATTCTAGATGGATTGCCAAACTTCCTGCCAATCGCTCTACCACATCACAAGGGGTGATTTTATCTATCATAGATTTCCTTGAAGCCCCTACAAGCAAAGGATAGCCAAAATGTGCAAAATGCTCAAGATTTCTAATTAATTCACAATTATGCTCCAAAGTCTTGCCAAATCCAATCCCTATATCTAAAATAATTTTTTTAACATTATGCTTTAGTAATGCCTCAATTTGCTGCTTAAAAAAGTTATCAATCTCACAAAATAAATTCTTATAATGAGGATTCTTTTGCATTTCTTTTGGATTTCCTTGCATATGCATCACCACACATTCGCAATCATAATCCCCAACCACTTCAATCATTTTAGGATTTTGGAATCCAGTAATATCATTTACCATAGCAAAACCATTTTTTAAGCAATAATCCGCCACTTCTGGTGTATAAGTATCAATACTAAAGGCTATGCGCTCATAAATTTTTTCGCAGGCAATAAAATCCGCAATAGGCTTAATGCGCGCCATCTCTTCTTCCCTGCTAACCCACTCACTTCCAGGACGCGTAGAGGCTCCCCCAATATCAATAATATCCACTCCTTCTTCTATCATTTCAAAAATCCGCTCATAGGCTTCTTGAGTGCTTTTTTGCGAATCTTTATAAAAACTATCAGGAGTAGCATTAATAATGCCCATAATTTTTGGCTTAAAATTCTTTCTTTGCCAATGTTTCTCTAGACTTTCTGCAACTTTTTTTAATCCAAAAGGCTGAATCTTTAGCTTTTTAAGCAACACTTTACTTTGTGCTTTATTAAGCATTAAGATTCCATTATAAGTATCTTGTTGATATAAAATAGCATCTTTAGGAAGCGCAAAATCTCCACCACAAGCCAAAGCTTCCTGTTTTAAAATCTGTGCTGCAGGAGTTTTTAAATTATAAACATAAAAACAATCTGTTTGTATTTTGTTTTTCATGATCCCAAAACCAATCTCCTCGCAACCTAGCTCTTTTAGCTCTTTTAATGGATTATTCAAAGCCTTGATAAAAGTTTCCATTTAACAAATCTCCTTTAGCGCCCTATACCTTGATATTTTGTTGCATTTTTTCTTTCTTTTTGTTAAGAATCATCAAAAGTAAAACCAAGAAAATATGCTGAATCCTTTCATAATGTCCAGCCCAAAACAAAGCCTCTTCAAAAAGCTGCATTTCTTTTAAATTGAAGTTTAAGCCTTCTTTAATACAATCTAAATATAAACTCTGAATTTCAATTTTAAGCTGTGTTGGATTTGTGCCAAATTCTTTAGATTTTTCTTTTAAAAAAGGATAAATATCTCTTAAAGAAAGAGTGCTAATTGACAAAGAAAAGGGTGAAAGCTTTTCTTTTTTAATCCGATTAACAATTGGCATTCTTGAACGAATAGTGGGAATAAGTTGAGATTTCATTCTTGCAAAAAGCACAAAATAAACCTGATTGGGTGGCTCTTCTAAAATTTTCAAAAGTGCATTTTGCGCATAGATATTAAAAGAATTTGCCGCAATCAATACTAATTTATAGCTAGATGCTGCAATATAACTCTCATCAATAATCTCTCTTGCCAACTCAATACCTAATTCCTCAGCACAGAAAAGTCGGCAATTTTGAGGGTTCTCACTCTCGTAATGTTGATTTGCAACTGCAATAGGATCATTGACCAACAAAATATGATTTTGCATTTTATTCCATTGTAATTTGTCCAAACAAAGCCGCTTCAATGGTTAGATTAAAGATTCGATACATTTGCATTAATTTAATATCCACCAAAGGATCAGTTGATTGCAAAGTAAAGCTATTTTGCAATTCAGTGTCAAAAATCCACAAAAAGCAATCCTCATGACTCAAAGCAAGTTTAGCGCGCAAGGCATCATTTTTGCCAACATACCAAAAGAAATAACCTTGAGAAAAAATATTATTCAAATAATCACTAATTAAAAGCACTTCTGAATCATCTTGCTGATTCTTATCAATTTGAGGGAAGAGCGCATTAATGCTTACAACAGGGACATAAGGGCGATTATTAGTTCTATTAATAGAAAAAATCACATAATGCGCAAACCACTCCCTATCTCTATCAGTAATCAAAATCATACTCTCACCATTAAAGATTCTTTGCAGGGCGCGTTTAATGAGTGGAATCCACTCAAACTTGCGCTCTTCAAGCCAAGTAGGGCGACTAGCATCATGCCTTAGAATCTGCGTAGTCCAGCTAACAATATCTTGCATTATTTATCTAATTGATACACACTATGGAGAGTTCTAATGGCTAATTCTGCATATTTTAAGCGAATCACCATTGAAATTTTAATCTCGCTTGTGCTAATCATCATAATATTAATATTATCTTCTGCTAAAGCTTGGAATGCTCTTGCAGCCACTCCACTATGAGATTTCATACCCACGCCCACAATGGAAACCTTTGCAATATCTGAATCATAATCAATACTCTCCACACTTCCTTCAAATGCTTTTAAAACGCGTTTTGTGTTTTCAAGCTCCACTTCTGGAATTGTAAAATCTAAATCTGTCTTGCCATCTCTGCCAATTGTTTGCACAATCATATCAACATTGATATTTGCCTCACTCAAAGCCCCAAAAATTTCTGCTGCAATCCCCGGTCTATCTTCTACATTGCAAATGCTTACTCTTGCTTGATTTTTATCTAATGCGATTCCGCTAACAATTGGATGTTCCATAATTTCTTCTTCCTTTGTAATTAATGTGCCTTCATTGTAATTAAAACTACTTCTTGTAACTAAATTAACATTGAGTTTTTTTGCCATTTCAACTGAACGATTTAATAAAACTTTAGCTCCCATTGAAGCAAGCTCCAACATTTCATCATAGCTAATTTTATCTATCTTTTTTGCCTTAGGTTCAATTCTTGGATCGGTGGTATAAACTCCATCAACATCTGTGTAAATCTCACACAAATCTGCTTGCAATGCTCCAGCAAGTGCCACTGCAGAGAGATCGCTCCCTCCCCTACCTAGCGTGGTTACCTCGCCTTTTTCTGTAACCCCTTGGAACCCTGCTACCACAACAATATAATCTTTAGCTAGTAGCTCATTGAGATAGGTTGTATCAATTTCTTCAATTCTTGCTTTGGTATGCGAAGTGTCTGTAACAATCCCTGCTGCACGACCACTCAAAGAAATTGCTTTATAGCCCATTTCCTCTAAAGCAATAGCCAAAAGTGCGCTTGTAACTCTCTCACCTGCGCTAAGCACCATATCCACTTCCCGCTCTTTTGGGAGTCTTGAGAAAAACTTCGTATAGCCCAATAGCTTATCAGTCTCTCCACTCATAGCAGAAACCACTACAACAAGGCTATTCCCCTTTTCTTTTGATTCCACGACACGCTTGGCGACATTTTGAATCCTTTCGCAATCACCAACGCTAGTGCCACCATATTTTTGAACAATTAGCATTACAAATACCCCTTTCTTTTAAAATATTCTAAGACTTGACGATAAACCGGACGCTTAAAATAAGTAATATGACTAAATAAATCCTCAAATGTTACAAATTTATACTCATCAAACTCTGGCTCCTCTGTGTTAATGTCTATAATTCCATTTTCTTGTAAGCGCACCAAGAAATACTTTTGTATCTGTCCATCATAAGGATACATTCGCTTTACAACAGAGGGCGGAAAATCATAACTAATCCACTCTGGATATTCTGCAACAATATCCACTTTATCTGTTCCAATCTCTTCCTTAAGCTCACGAAACAAAGCTTCTCTAGGCGTCTCTGATTTATCAATTCCGCCTTGCGGGAATTGCCACGCATTCTTAACATCTGTGCGACTTGCGATAAAAACCTCACAAGTTAATGGATATTTTGGAGAAAGTATGATAGCAGCAACATTGGGTCGATAAGTTTTTGTTTCTTTTCTCACCAAATAACTCCTATAAGTCAAAATATTTTTAAAATAATAATTGAAATGTTTTTAAAGAGTTTTTAAATGCAGTAAATATTAAGTCAAAATTTTATAGAATTCCAAGACTTAAAGTAAAAATAGATTTTAAATAACATTTAAATTTTAGCTTTCTAAAGGAATGTTTTGGGAGCACAAAGACTTGCAAGAGGCGCTCAAGAAAAATATCAAAAAACACTTAATATTGCCTATCAACTTTTTTTGAAATACGGCTATGAAAAAACTAGCTTACAAATGATCATCAAAGAAAGTGGTGGTTCTTTAGCGACTATTTATAAACTTTTTGGAAATAAAAGGAATCTTTTTCAAAAGGTCATTGAACAAGAAAATAGCGATTTTTTTCAATCTTTAGCAGAGCATTTTACGCAAGTAGAGCAGTCTGAACTTTGTTTGCAAGATTTTCTTATTTTCATTGGGAAAAAACTTCTTAGTGAAATTTTCACACCAGAAACCATTGCGCTAAACCGCCTTATTTTTGTTGAAGGTTATAATGATTCAGAGTTGTTACAGACTTTTCAAGTTTCGTGTGTTGATAAAATTCTTTCTTATTTTTCAAAATGCCTTGAAACTTATGCTAAAAGGGAAAAAATCTACATTCAAAACTTACAAGAAGATGCAAAATTTTGCATTGATCTTATTGTCAGTCCTTATTTATTGCATTCTCTTTTAGATTCTAATTACATTCCCCCAAACAATGAAGAAACAGAAAGAATCGCAAGAAAAGCTGCACATGTATTTTTGCTTTATCTACAACACAACAAGGAGACATTATGAGCAACATTGACAATCAATTACTAGCGCGCCTACAAAATTTGGCAAGTCTTGAAATTAGCCCAGAAAAATTAAAATCAACCAAAGAAAATCTTAATGAAATCGTGCATTTTGTTGAAAATATCAATGCGCTAGATTTGAGCGAGATTCCTGCTTCTTTTAATACGTTTCATTCAACACTTCCTATGCGCGAAGATGTAGTAGAAAATAAACCTGAAATTGCGGCTAATGTTCTTAAAAATGCGCCCAAGGGCGAAGAGAATTTCTTTATTGTTCCAAAAATTATTGAATAATGCAAGATATTAATATTTCACTTGAAAATATTAAAATTGAAGAATCATGGAAACTCGCACTAAAAGATGAATTTTTAAAACCCTATTTTTTAGAGATTAAACGCCATTATCTAAAGGCTAAAAATGCAGGAAAGATTCTCTATCCACCCGCAAATCTTATCTTTAACGCCTTTAATCTCACGCCCTTTACTTCCCTAAAAGTTGTCCTTTTAGGGCAAGATCCTTATCACAACCCCAATCAAGCCATGGGATTATCTTTTAGTGTGCCAAAGGGGATTTCACTTCCTCCCTCTTTAAAAAATATTTATCAGGAATTATATGAAGATTTAGGGATTCCACCAAGCCACGATGGAGACCTAAGCAAATGGGCAAAACAAGGTGTTTTGCTACTTAATAGCGTTTTAAGTGTAGAGCAAAACAAACCTGCTTCGCATCAAAATTTTGGCTGGCAGACTTTTACTGACAATGTTATTAGCACCATTTCTTTACAAAAAGAGGGGATTATTTTTTTGCTTTGGGGCAATTATGCCAAAGCCAAAAAAAAACTCATTGATTCAAAAAAACATTTTATCCTAGAAGCAGCACACCCTTCTCCCTTAGCTCGTGGTGCTTTCTTTGGTTGCAGACATTTCTCAAAAACCAACAAGATTCTAAAATCACTTCGCAAAGATCCCATTGATTGGCAAATCTAATTTTTGCTTATTGTTTTACTTTCTTTTGTAGATTCTAGTTCATCTTTAGCAGGTTTAGTTTGCGTTTCTTGCGTTTCTTTATTAATATTTAAAATTTTTAGAATCTTTTGATTGCTCTTAGTTAAAACTTTAAACTCAACCCTGCGCGAAAGCTCAGCACTCTCAAGCGGTTTAGCAAAGGACAATCCATTAGCACGCAAAACGCTAATTAGCCATTCCTTTTCTTTGGCAATTTCTTGATTATTAAAACAATATTTCAAAACCTCTAAAGCTCTTGCTTGAGATAATTCTGCATTTCCCAAATATCTATCCTCTAGGCTTTTTGCATTTTTCCATTCTTTAGAAGTGTGTCCCTCAATCCGAATCTCTTCAATATCTTCTTTGTATTGAGGGCGATTTAAAATTTTAATATAACGAGGAAAAAAATCATCTAAAATTTCTTTAAATCTTGATTTCACTTCCTTTTCACCTTGATCAAACAAAATATCTGGCTCTCTAAAACGCACTGTATTGCCCTCATCAATTTCCGCATTCCATTTTCCCAAATCCTTAGAAAATTCTGCTATTAAATCCTTATAAAGCTCTGTTTGAAGATTCTGATGAGTTTTGGCAACATCACTCATTTGTCTATTTAATGCCAAAAGTTCCGCATTTTGCAAGGCGAGCTCTTTTTGCGTCTTACTAATAACCACCATATAGCCCACAGCTACAAGCAGGAATATCATCATCACCCCTGCCATCATATCAGAAATGCTAATCCACTCATTCCCTCTATTGAAGTCATTTGCCATTAGCTTCTAGCTCCCATAAGCTCTCTAATTCGCCTTAAAAACCATTCATAATCCTGCCTAAATCCCAAAGTAATATTAGACAATGCATCATCTAAATCCCCTAGGGAGCGACAAAGATTCTCATTAAGATTAGCCGTTTTAGAAAGTGAAGTATCGACATTGCTTTGAATAATTTTTAAAATCCCTTCAATTTCTTTACGATTATTTTCCAAAGCCATATAGGCTCCACTCAAAGATTCTCCTAGATTCTTTTGCAATTTATTAAACTCACCTAAAAGCTCGGCGCTAACATTTTTGGGTATCTCCAAACTTTGTTGTGTTAGAGTAGAGAGCATCTCCAAATAGTGCTTTGCCATTTCTTGTAATATACTCTTCACTTTCTCCTCTAAAGTGTGATATTGCGCTATGACTTTTTGAGAATGACTATCTAAATGCTGACTAGAAAACTGCAACAATTCCTTAGATAACCCCTCAATTGTCCCTATAATCTGCTTACTTCCCAAACCAAATTTCTGTGCAATCTCACTTAAACTTTTTTGCAAATCTTGCTGCATTCCTTGGTGGCTTTGCAAACTCTCTAAATGATGTTTTTGTAAGGTTTCTAGGCTATTTTGTGAGAGTTTAGAGAGTTGATTTTGATAGAGATTAGAAGAATTTTTAAGATAAGCTCCAAGGGTTTCTATTGCATTTTTATACGATTCTCCAAAGCTTGATCGCATTTGGTTTTGTAATTCTTCATAGTGTTCTTGTGCGTTTTGCGACATTGTTTGGAGATTCACATTTAAATCTTCTAAATTTTGCTCCATTAACTTATGAATATCTTCTGATTTAGATTGATTATAAGCAAGCAATCTATCTACACTTTGTGAAATATTTTGCGTAGTTTTAGAAAAACTATCCTTAAGATTTTGAGTGGTATCTACTAATGATTCTTCAATATTTTGTGCGCTTTTACTAAGAGAATTAGCAGTTTCATTTAACATTGTATCAAGGCTTTTTGTAACCACTAGCATAGAATCTTCAATATCTTTAGACATTTCTTTTAGGGTTTCTTTGGATTCTTGAAAATTTTCTTGTAGCGTTTTAGTGGTATTGCCAAGCAAAGAATCAAATCCCAAAACCGCATTAGCAATATGTTCTTCTAATGCATTAGTGTTTTTAAGCAAACTCTCTTTAGCTTCACTTCCCATTTGCTCAAGAGTCCCGCTCGTATTTTTTAAGATATTTTCCAAATCTAGTCTATGTTGCTCCAAAATAGCATCACTTTTTTGTGTTTGCCCCTCAAGTAGCAAAAGCGATTCTTTTTGTGTCTTATCTAGCTCTCCTAAAGCTTCTTTAAAACTACCACTTACTTTTTTCAAATATTCTGCAATATTTTCTTTAGCACTCTTTAGCATTTCAAGATTCTGATTATTTAACTCAACATTGCTTTTTTGTATATGATCCAGGCATTTTTCTGATTTTTCTTGAACTTGAATTAAAAATTGATCCATATTTTCTTTATTTTGCACCAAATAACCTTGGGCAAATTCTCCCAAATCCTTTTGGAAATTACTCAAATTTCCACTTAATTCTAAATAATCCTTTTGCAAGACCTGTAAATTACCGGTTAGAATTTCTTGGGTTGCATTTTTATGCTCTTGCACACTTGTTTGCAAGTATCCACGCACTTCTTGTAAATTTTGTTTTGTTAAATCCATTGCTTGTATGTGAGATTCTTGCATAATGTGAGTTAGGCTCTGCACTGATTCTAAAGCGTTTTGTGCGTTTTTGTGCATATCTTCAAAGCCTAATAACATTTCAGAGAGCTTTTGATTTTCAATCCTTGAAGCTTCAATGCTATGGGCTAAAGCATTATAAACTTCTAGCACTTCACTATTGCGCTCTGCTACCATTTCTAAAACTTCTTGGGAGTTTTTAAAGACCTCTAGTGTATTCTTTAGATTTTCATCTAAGCCCTCAAGAGTGTTTTTATAATTTTCTTGCCACAATATCATCTGCAAAACAGCAGCATTCAGCTCTTTAAAATTATCTCCAAATTGATCAGTAATCTTTTGATTAAAATCCCTAATCACACTCTCTAATGCCGAAATAAGCTCCTTAGAAGCACCTTGCACTAGATATTGCATTGCTTCTTTTAAGGTGTGATTAGTTGTATCAAAATGTTTGCTAATTTTTAAAAAATTCTCTTCTTGGGCAAGATGATATTTTTCTTGAAAATCTTGCAATTTAAGATTTTGATCTACAATGGTTCTTAAATATTTTAAATCATCAAGTTTGGAGGCTTGCAATGAAAAATAATCCATCATATTTTCAAAATCACTTTTAACAACTTTACCTTTTTGAACAATTGCTAAAAGAATCGCCAAAGACATACCTAAAATAGAAGTATAAAAAGCAGTCTTAAGCCCCTCTAACAAAAAAGGGACAGAATTTTCAATCTCATTAACATTAAAATCTTGTAATCCAATAAAAATCCCCACAAAGGTCCCCAAAACCCCTGCACTCATAATAATAGACTTAAAATCCCTGTGTTTTTGCTTCCAATAGCTCAAGAAATCCCATAATGCAAGCCCCAACATAACTATTGTAAAAACAATATTAACAAGGATATTTTCCATTTATCGCCCTTTTTTTCTTTTTTTAACTTCAAATCGCTCATCACCCTCTAGCCAATCTGGTTTTTGTATCTGACTACCTTTGCGATTAACTATAAAAAGTATAAATCGAATTGCTAATAAAACTATTAAAAAAGTAACAACTGCCGAAATAATCGTTGTTAAATCATAATTTTCTTTTAACATTATTGTATTTGCTCCACTTGTATATCAACATTCACACGCCCAATTTCATTTAACATTCCAACAAGCGCAATAAATTTTTCAAAATAGCTTTTTTGATCCCCCCTAAGCAAAATTGGAGTGTCTTTTGACATCTCCAAAAGCGCTTCTTTGATTGCTTCAAGACTAGCTTGATTCTTATCCAAAAAATACTCCCCTTGTGCATTAATAGTAATTTCCACACTTTTTAATTCTTCTTTTATAGTCTCAGAACCTTGTGCTTTAGGGATTGCAATGGGTATCTTGCCTTGCGCAATAAAAGTCGCACTTGTTAAAACAATAACTAATAAAACAAGCATAATATCAATGAAGGGGACGATATTAATACTATCCATTCGCTTAGAATATCTCATTACAAAACCTTAAAAAGATTCAACTTCTTTTGAACGATTGCGTTGTTTTTTCTCTTGCAAAATCTCCCATTGCGCAATCAAAACCTCACTTTTTCTCATCAAAAGATTATAAAAAATAATGGATGGAATTGCAACCAAAAGCCCACCTGCTGTAGCTTGTAGAGCCAATGCAAGTCCTGTCATAATATTTGCAGTATCCACCATTCCTAATTGCCCTATTTGCACAAAAGTCATAATAATTCCAAACACCGTTCCCAAAAGCCCAACATAAGGCGCATTTGAACCAATAGTAGCAATCAAAGTTAGATTCTTAGAGAGATCAATTTCTAACTCTGTTTTATTTTCATACAAAACAAGCTTGATATAGCGGTAAAATAAAAATCGCTCAAAAACTGCCCATAGCGCAATGATGCTCATTAGTATCAAAATCCCCATCACACCATATTCTACTATTTCTTTTAAGTTTAATCCAAACAAAACAACCCCCTATCTTCGCTGAAATTCTTTTAGTGTTTGTGCAATTTCTCTATTTTGTATTTTTTCTTTTAGCGTTTCTCTCTTATCGTGCAGATTCTTTCCTTTTGCTAAAGCGATTTCTAGCTTAACTTTATTACGCTTATTAAAATACAATTTTAAAGCCACAATGCTCATTCCTCCCACTTGACTTTTACCAAAAAGCTTATCAATTTCCTTTTTATGCAATAGCAACTTTCGTGGTCGTTTCTCATCAGGCTTATAATGGCGATTTGTCGTTTCAAGCACTGAAATATGTGCTTGAAACAAAAATGCTTCACCCTTAATAATTTTTATAAAACTATCTTTAAGATTCGCTCTCCCTGCTCGAATCGACTTGACCTCACTGCCCTCTAGTGCGATTCCTGCTTCATATTTTTCTAAAATAAAAAAATCATACAAAGCTTTTTTGTTAGTGGCAATTATTTTCATTTTTATTCTTTTACCTTCCAAAAGCTACTTCCGCTTCCGCTTAAAAAATAGCCTTGTTGCGCATATTCTTTTAGGCTTGGATAAAGCTTTATGGCAGAATTTAATAAATCATTATTTTCATAGGGTGATTGCCTTAAAATCTTTGCATTACTAAATTCTAACCAATTTTCCTGCGTGGGCTCATAAAAGTCTTTTGCATAGGTTTGATAAACTTTTGTGGTATCGCAATGTATCTTTGGCGTAACAATCTCTACTTCTAAAGCTTTCTCTCTGCTCTTAAAAATCTTTTCCCCACGCCCACTTACATCTGCTACTTCATATTGACTTACAAAAAATGGAACATCACTGCCCACTTTTTGAGCAATTTCATTTAGCTTTTCAAAACTCCATCGTAATTCTAATACCTCATTAATCCATAATAAAAAAGCCGCTGCATTAGAACTTCCACCGCCCAATCCTGCACCACTTGGTATTTTTTTTTCAACTTCTATTTTTTGATGAGATAAAAATTCTTGTCTTTCTTGATTTAAAAGAGGAAGCACCACTTCATAGACTTTATAAATAGTATTTTTCTCCATAGGACAATCAAAATCTCCAAGAATCTCAAACCCTACTTTACTTTCTTGTATCTCCAAACAATCAAAAAGATTCTTAACTAACATAAAGCGTGAATACAGCGTATGGTATTTAACCGATTCTACGACCACCCTGCCTGTAATCTTTAAAAAGATATTAATCTTAGCATAACTCTTTATCATTTAGCTTTTCTTTTTAGCATTCACTAACCAATCAATTCTATCTTCTTTATGAGAAAGGGATTTTTTATTGGTTTCCAAAATAGCTTGTTTTAACTCTTCTCTTAAGATTGTCAAATGAGGTGGCGCCTCAAAACCTATTTTTACACTTCCCTTATCGATGCTAATAATCTTGATTGTAATATCCTCTCCAATACTAACACTTTCATTTTCTTTTCTTGATAAAATCAACATAAAGGAATCCTGTTTGCTAAATATTCTATTTTATTTTCTTGATTTGAAATTATAGAAAAAAATTCCTCAAATTGCACTATATATTTTCCATCTTTGGCGATTTGCAATTCATCTTGTATAATTTTTTTTCCATTTTTTACCTTTTCCTTCAAATCTTTATTATTTATCCCAAGCACTTTGGGTAGCTCCAAAATCTCCAAAGGATCCAAAAGCTTTTCGCCCTCATAACACAATCCCCCTTCACTCAATCTCTCCAAATAACTAAGCCCCCCCAAACAATCTAGCTCTTTTGCGATCATCTCACCTAAAGTTCGTATATAACTTCCCTCGCTCACCCACACTTTAAAACTCAAAAAAGGGTGAGAGTAATTTAAAAATTCAATCCTAAAAATCTCCATAGTTTGCTCTTTTAATAGCACTTCTTTTCCTGCTCTTGCAAGTTCATAGGCTTTTTGCCCATTGATTTTTTTAGCACTATATTTTGGAGGAATGAAGCGAATCTTTCCGCAAAATTTCTGCAAAACTTCCTTTAGGTGATCTTCAGAAAATACTTTGGTTTGATGAATTTTTTGGATATTTTCAAGATCTAAAGAATCACTCTCCAAACCAAGCCAAAGTGTCGCTTGATAAACTTTTGGAGTTTTTTTAAGAAAAGGAAAAAGTCGTGTATATTGTCCATAAGCCACCACCAAAACTCCACAAGCAAAAGGATCTAAAATCCCGCTAAATCCAGCTTTTTTAACTCCATCGCGTCTTTTTAAAAACCCTAAATACCCATTTGAAGAAACAAACAAAGGCTTTTTTGCCACAAAAATACCATTCAAAACCATACCTTTAAAATTTTTGTGCTAAACTATCGCAATTTTTACCTGCTTTGATGATAACTTAAGGATAATCAAATGAAAAATAGAATTCTAACATTTTTTGTTTTAAGTTTTACGCTTTTGTTTATTGTAAATTGCAATCAAACTGCCCTTGCCCCAAATAATCCAACACCCCCTTATCCAAAAATTATCTATGATAAAACTCTAGACACTAGCATTATTCCTACAGATTTTTCAAAAACACTAGATAATCGCATCAAAATCCTTTTTAATCAAAATCCAAATCCAAAAATTCAAGCCATTCATTATCATTTTACACATTTTCACAATGAATCTCAAGGTGATCGCTCTCCAAGCATTTCTTTTAGCGCATATCCTCGCTATTTGATACAACTCAATCTTAAAGTTATTACTCAAGATACCACTTCTTTTTATAAACAAAACTATGAAATCCCAATAGCTTTGTTTAATCCAATGTATGATCAACATTTTGATTCTTTAATCTCAAAAGCCTTAAAAACACCATAATTTAAATTTTTTCATACACAAAAAATGGCATAATTTCTGCTATTTTAAATAAAGAAGGTTTGATGAATCCCTATATTGACACCTATCGCAATCCACAAAAAATTAAAGAAGCCTTTAATGCTATCAAAACACTAAGCAAGAATCTCGCAAAACCCCTTAAGATTATGGAAGTATGCGGGGGACATACACATACCATTATGAAATACGCACTCCCTCAACTCCTCCCAAAAAATATTGAATTTGTGCATGGACCAGGCTGTCCTGTGTGTGTAATGTCTAAAGGGCGCATTGATTGTGCTTACAAAATCGCTTCACAAAAAGATGTGATTCTTGTAACGCTAGGAGATATGATAAAAGTTCCAGGAAGTTATGGGAGTCTCCAGCAAGCTCGTGCTAAAGGATTGAATGTTATTTTTGTTTATTCTCCCCTAGAGATTCTAAAAATTGCCCAAAATAACCCAAATAAAAAAGTCGTTTATTTTGCAATAGGTTTTGAAACCACTACGCCAATGACTGCTGCACTCTTACAAAAAGTGATTACATTAAATCTTAAAAATGTCTTTTTTCATATCAATCATGTGCTAGTTCCACCGCCTCTAGATATCATCTTAGGGGATGAAAATTGCCAAATAAACGCACTTCTAGCTCCATCGCATGTAAGTGTTATCACAGGCTCTAAAATCTATGAAACTTTGATTAAAAAATATCATATTCCCATTGTAGTTTGTGGTTTTGAACCAGTGGATGTTGGAGAAAGCATTCTATCAATCCTTAAACAAAGCCTTGCTAATTCCCCAAAAGTAGAGACACAATATGCAAGAAGCGTTACTTATGAGGGGAATCTCAAAGCACAAAGCCTAGTTGAACAATACTTTACCTTGGAAAAAAGTTTCTATTGGCGCGGACTTGGAGAAATCCCACACTCTTCACTAAAACTCAAAGAAGAATTTGGTGAATTTGATGCAGCGCTTATTTTTAAAGATTATCTTGGTGGAATCCCAAAAGAAGAACACAAAAATTGCCTTTGTGGTGAAATTTTAAAAGGAAATAAAAAACCTTATGATTGCAAACTTTTTGGTAAGGCTTGTAACCCTCAAAATCCATTAGGTAGCTGTATGGTAAGTAGCGAGGGAGCTTGTGCGGCGTATTTTAAATACCAAGGAATCCAACCCGCATAATCCCCTTTTACGATACAATTCTAATTCCTTAAACAAAGCAGTTAAACTCAAGAATATCTACAAGCTTTCATTTACTTACACTTAATTAACATTGACAATCTTATTGGGGGACTTAAAAACGATTTTAAAGGAAATACAAAAAAATCCACTCAAACCCCAAAAGGCTAAGTGGATTAAAGATAAAAAAGTGAGGGGGGGGGATTACATCATTCCGCCCATACCTCCCATTCCGCCCATACCACTCATATCAGGCATTGCAGGCTTATCTTCTTTGATTTCATGCACTGTAGCTTCAGTTGTGAGTAACAAGCTTGAAACAGAAACAGCATTTTGTAATGCGATTCTTGCTACTTTTAATGGATCAATGATTCCTGCTTCAAACATATCAACATATTTACCACTTGATGCATCAAATCCATTGTTTGCATTAGAATCTTGTTCTACATTATTAACCACTACACCATCATCAAAACCTGCGTTTGTTGCGATTTGTTTGATAGGTGCAGAAATAGCGCGTTTAATGATTTCATAACCAATTTTCTCATCACCCTCTAAACTCAAGCTTACTTTTGCTGCTGCACGAATAAGAGCTGCACCACCACCGATAATAATTCCTTCTTCTACAGCTGCTTTTGTAGCAGAGAGCGCATCATCTACTCTATCTTTTTTCTCTTTCATTTCAACTTCACTTGCAGCACCTACTTTAATAACTGCTACACCACCACTTAGTTTTGCTAATCTTTCTTGTAGTTTTTCTCTATCATAATCACTTGTTGTAGATTCAATTTGGGTTTTAATTTGTGCAATTCTTGCATTCACTGCATCTTTGCTTCCTACTCCATCTACAATTGTTGTGTTATCTTTATCAATAACGATTCTTGAAGCTTGTCCTAGATCTGCAATAGTTGCATTTTCTAAAGTTTTGCCAAGCTCTTCGCTAATCACTTCGCCACCTGTTAGAGTTGCGATGTCTTTTAACATTTCTTTTCTTCTATCGCCAAATCCAGGAGCTTTAACTGCAGCAACATTTAAAACACCTCTTAATTTATTCACTACCAAAGTTGTTAGTGCTTCACCTTCAATGTCTTCAGCAATGATCAATAAAGGCTTTCCGCTTTTCATTGTTGATTCTAAAAGTGGTAAAATATCTTTCATTGAAGTGATTTTTTTGTCTGTTAAAAGAATATAAGGATGCTCTAGCTCTGCTTCCATTTTATCGCTATTAGTCACAAAGTAAGGACTCAAGTAACCTCTATCAAACTGCATACCTTCAACTACGCTTAGTTCATCATTGATTCCCTTAGCTTCTTCAACTGTAATAACACCATCTTTACCTACTTTTTCCATTGCTTCAGCGATAAGCTCACCTACTTTTGCATCAGAGTTTGCAGAAATAGTTGCAACTTGTGCGATTTCTTTTTTACCAGAAACTGGCTTTGAAATCTTTTTTAACTCTTGAGTGATAGCCTCTGCTGCTTTATCCATTCCTCTTTTTACTTCAATCGGATTTGCACCAGCAGTGATATTTCTTAAACCTTCTTTGAAAATACTATAAGCCAAGACAGTTGCTGTTGTTGTTCCATCTCCTGCTGCATCTGCAGTTTTACTTGCGACTTCTTTAACAAGCTGTGCACCCATATTTGCAATAGGATCAGCTAATTCAATTTCTTTTGCCACAGACACACCATCTTTTGTAATGCTTGGAGCACCAAAGCTTTTTTGAATTAACACATTTCGCCCTCTTGGTCCCATTGTTACTTTAACTGCATCGCTTAATTGCTTTACACCCTCAAATAATCTATTTCTTGCGCTATCTGAAAAATTAATCTCTTTACTTGCCATTTTTTACTCCTTATTTTAAATATATTGAATTAGGCAATAACACCTAAAACATCTTCTAATTTTAAAATCAAATACTCTGTCCCATCAAGCTTTACTTCAGTGCCAGAATATTTTCCAAATACAACCTTATCATCAACTTTTACCTCTTTAACTTCGTTCCCAATTGCTTTTATAACACCCATCAAAGGCTTTTCTTTTGCATTATCAGGAATGATAATTCCAGAAGCAGTTTTTGTATCTTCCTCAAGTCTTTCTACTAAAACTCTTTCACCAAGTGGTTTAAAATTCATAGGATTACCTCCATAATTTAAAAAATCTTTATAAAAACGAGTGAAATTATAATCACTTTTTTTATGCTTGTCAATATCTTTAGTAAAAAAAGTCATTAATTCTTAGTCTATATGACTAAATATTAATTAGCTTATTAAGCTTAATATTTAAATTGCTACTTTAATTCTCTGTAGAATCTAGAAATATTCACTACAGATTCTTACTTTAATTTTTTAATAAAGAAAAAATGGATAAACTTTTTGATATTGTCAAAAACAATAAATTAAGCTTAATAAAGGCGCAAGGAAATAAAATGTATGCATCTAAAGTTACCAATCTATCAGAATCTATCACTATTGCCATTAGCTCTTTAGCCAGAGAACTCAAAGCACAAGGACGAGACATTCTCTCTTTTTCTGCAGGAGAACCTGATTTTGACACTCCGCAAATCATCAAAGATGAAGCCATCAAAGCTATTCAAAATGGCTTTACCAAATACACTGCGGTTGCAGGGATTCCTGAATTACTCCAAGCTATTAGCTACAAACTCTCAAATGAGAATCATCTTACTTATTCTCCCGAAGAAATTATTGTCAATAGTGGCGCTAAACATTCCTTGTTTAATGTTTTTCAAGCACTCATTGAAAAAGATGATGAAGTTATTATCCCAAGTCCTTACTGGGTAACTTATCCCGAACTTGTTACTTATAGTGGTGGAAAAAATGTCTTTATTCAAACCACGCAGGAAAACCGCTTCAAAATCACTCCAGAGCAACTCAAATCCGCTATCACGCCAAAAACAAAAATCCTTGTTTTAACTACCCCATCAAATCCAACGGGAATGGTGTATTCTAAAAGCGAATTAGAATCCATTGCAGAAGTTCTAAAAGACACAAATATTTGGGTAATTAGTGATGAAATTTACGAAAAACTTGTTTATGACAATGCTTTTACTTCTTGTGGGAGCATTAGCCAAGATATGCTAGAGCGAACCATTACTATTAATGGACTAAGCAAGGCTGTTGCTATGACTGGCTGGAGAATGGGATATCTTGCTACCAAAGACAAAAAGTTACGCCAACTCATTGTTGGCTTACAAAGCCAATCTATTTCTAACATTAACTCAATCACACAAAAGGCTTCAATTCCAGCGCTAGATGGTAGAGCAGAACAAGATATTCAAAAAATGTGTCAAGCATTCAAAGAAAGAAGAAATGTTGCTTGCGAACTTTTTAATGAGATTCAAAATCTAAGCGTGGATTTACCTGATGGCGCTTTTTATCTCTTTGTAAATTGTAAAAATGTTAATCCTAATTCTATGGAATTTTCTAAAGCGTTGCTTGAAAAAGAAGGGGTAGCTGTAGTGCCAGGAATTGGTTTTGGCGCAGAAGGGTATTTCCGCTTTTCTTTTGCCACCGATCTTGATAGCATTAAAAAAGGTATTGCTAGAATCGCAAACTTCTGCCAATCTTAAAAAGCCTTCTTTAGCTTTGCTTTTTTGGAGTAAAAAGCAAAGCCATTCATCTCACTTTAAGCAGTTTTTAATACAATAACTGCAATAACAATAATAAAAATTCCAATCCATCCTATAGGCTTAAGTCTCTGATTAAAAAAATACCAACCTCCCAAAGTTGTCCCAAAAATACCTATACAACCCCAAAGCGTATAAGCAATTACCAAACTCATACCCCCCTCCACACTCAATGCAAGCAAATAAAATGCTAACCACACAAGAGTAATAGAAAATAATCCCCACTTTAACTTTCTAAAACCCTCTGATTTATTTAAAGCTAAATTAGCAACAATATCTAAAACAGCCGCTAAAATCACATAAATAAAATAGACACTAAACATTATTTACCGCCCCAAATCATCTTGACTAGAGTGTTTCTCACCTAAATTTACTAAAATAATCCCAATTAATGCCAAAGTAAGCCCAATATACTCCTGTGTATTTAAATGATTGCCAAAAACAAAAACCGAAATAATCGTAATCAATGATAAACCTACAATTTCCCAAATGGCATACGCCGTGCCTACATTAATTCTTTGGATAGCCAAAGACATAAAATAATACGAAATTCCCAGCATAAAAAACATACAACCATAAGCAAAAAACTTATTAACTTGCCCAGAATAATTCATAACAGAAACCCCAAATACCTCACAAAAAATAGCCATTATTAAAAATAACCACGCACGAAACATTTTTTAAAACCCTTTTGAATTAAAAATATTTACAAAAATTAAGTCGTAATGCAGAAAAATTAATAACAAGGAGGATCGATGGTTTGTTGAAGTTTAAAGACTTTCATAGCAAAATTATAGCATAAAAGCTTTTCTAAAAATAAAAAGTGTTAAAATACAGAACTATTTTTCAAAGGCAATTTAAGTGGAAATTACACTACCTAGTTACACAATTTCTTTTGGTGCTCTACCTAAAATCAAGCACAGGGGTAAAGTTTTAGTTATTACAAATCCAAAAATTGCAGGCTTACATCTACAAAAGCTGCTTGCTAACCTTGAAGCTACTGAGGTGTATTGCATTTGTCTCCAAGATGGAGAATCTTATAAAAATTTTCAAAGTATTGAAATTATTTTAGAGGCTGCTTTTAACCATCGCCTTGATAGAAATTCCTTAATGGTCGCTTTTGGCGGAGGAGTAATTGGTGATATGGTAGGATTTGCCGCAGGAATCTTTATGCGCGGAATCCACTTTATTCAAATCCCTACAACCTTGCTTTCACAAGTGGATTCAAGTGTTGGAGGCAAAACAGGAATTAACAATCAATTTGGGAAAAATCTCATTGGGCTTTTTCATCAACCCAAGGCAGTTTATATTGACACAGAATTCTTGCAAACTTTACCGCCAAGAGAATTTAGTGCCGGAGTTGCAGAAATTATTAAAATGGCTATTTGTTTTGATAAGGACTTTTTTAATCAGCTTTGCACCTCAAATCTCAATGATTCAAATACCCTTTTACAAGTCATTTACAAAGCTGTATCTATCAAGGCAAAAGTTGTTGCAGAAGATGAAAAAGAAAAAGGAATTAGAGCAGCTCTAAACTATGGGCATACCTTTGGGCATATTATTGAACTACAAAGTGGCTATGGGACTTATCTTCATGGAGAAGCCGTAAGCTTGGGAATGGTTATGGCAAATACCCTTGCTTTAAAACTCAATCTCATCACACAAGAAGAATCTAAGCTTATCTTAAAAACCCTTCAAAGATTCCATTTGCCTACAAGCTACAAGATTAAAAATACAGAATCATTTTATCAAGCCTTTTTCTTAGATAAAAAAAGCCAAAACAATCAAATCACCTTTATTTTGCCTAGTGGCATTGGTAATTTTTCTTTCCAAACTAATATTCCAAAATCTACGATTATTGAGGTCTTAGAGGAATTTGCATGAAAAAACTTCTGCATTTAATTTCTCTCCTGTTTTTATTTCTAACTCCGCTATTTGCAGAACTCAAGGATGATATTCAGCAAATTAAACAAATCGATTCACAAATCACAAAAATTAACAATTTTCTTAATCACCAAAATAATATTTGGATGAAAAAATATTCAAACTATCAAGCTTATCAGCAAGTGAGCTTTAATCTCAATCAAACCAAAAAAGAAATTCAAGCACTTCAAGAATCCCCAAACACACTTGAAAATCAAACTCAACTCAATAACCTTAAACGAAATCTCATAGCTCTCCAAAACCAAAAAGATCTGCTAAGGCACTACAAAGATGCGCCCTTTAAAGAACTTATCGAGCCTAATGAATTAGAAAAAACCACCAATGTTACTAATCCTATTTTGATTATTAATGCTCTCTCTCGTATCAAAAAAAATAATGAGGAGCTAGGGAATCTCCAAAAAAATTATGAAACTCTTGAAGAAAATATCTCGCAACTCCGACAAAAAGAGCAACTACTTAAAAATTTACTTGTTCTTTATGAAACTTCTAAAGATAAAACAAAG
The DNA here is from genome assembly GCF_023646285.1 of Helicobacter colisuis. NCBI lineage: Bacteria > Pseudomonadati > Campylobacterota > Epsilonproteobacteria > Campylobacterales > Helicobacteraceae > Helicobacter > Helicobacter colisuis. Next base: position 210,258 of record NZ_JAMOKX010000001.1, read on the forward strand.
ATTCAACAAATTTGTGCCGCAAATTACTGCATTTTTAGTAGCATCAATCAAATCTATGAGGAAATCAAAAACACCACCAATGCATTAAAAATCCTAGAAAATACCAAAAATATTTTTGCCACAACTTTACAAATTTTTTCTAAAGAGATTGAAGAAGTCAATAATCATCTAGCCTCACAAATCAAATCCCAGATCATTAAGGGAATTACAATTGGTGTTAGCATTTTAATTCTTTTGGGAATTGCTTTTTTTATCAAACTTGGAGTGCGCAAATACATTCACGATAACGAAAGAATCTACACCACAAACAAAATCATTAATTTTTTAAATATTTCCCTTATTATCCTTATTTTACTTTTTTCCTATTTAGATAATGTGGGTTACCTTGTTACTGTGCTTGGATTTGCCTCTGCTGGTTTGGCTATTGCAATGAAAGATCTTTTTATGTCTGTTTTGGGCTGGATTGTTATTGTTGTGGGTGGTTCTGTGCATGCAGGCGATAGAATCAAAGTCGTCAAAGAAGGGGCTGTGTATGTAGGCGATGTGCTTGATATTTCAATTTTACGCATTACCTTATATGAAGACATCACACTCACAACTTATACCGAAAATCGCCGAGCTGGGCGTGTCATTTTTATCCCTAATAACTTTGTTTTTACCACTATGTTTTCAAACTACACCCACGGAGGAATCAAAACCGTTTGGGATGGTATTGACTTTACTATTACCTTTGATTCAGATCACGCTAAGGCTTGTCATATCGCTAGAGAATGTGCAAAAAAATACGCCAAAGGATACACAGAATCCACAAGAAAACAATTCAATAAATTGCGCGATCGCTACACCTTTAAAAATACCAATGTAGAACCACGCGTATTTAGTCTTTTAGAGCAAAATGGGATTAAAATATCTGTATGGTATCTCACCAATGCCTATGCCACTCTAGCTCTTAGAAGCACCATAAGCTCTGAAATTATTGATCTTATTTTAAAAGAAGAAAATATCAAAATTGCTTATCCAAGCACCACAATTTATGAGGGCAATAAACTCTCTAGCACATTGCCTAAAACCAATGGCTCAATCCCACTTACATGAAAGTTCCCTATGCAAAAACCTAAAGTATTTTTTAAAACCTTTGGTTGTCGCACCAACCTTTTTGATACGCAAGTTATGATTCATTCCCTAAAGGATTTTTCGCAAACCCCTTATGAAGAAGATTCAGATATTATTGTAGTGAATTCTTGCACTGTTACTAATGGCGCTGATAGTGGAATTAGAAACTACATTAATCGCCTTCAAAATGAGGGTAAAAAAATCTTTTTTACCGGTTGCGGTGTGAAAACTCAAGGACAAGAATTATTGCAAAAAGGACTTATTATCGGTGCTTTTGGTCATTCTTATAAAGAATCAATCAATGAAATTTTAAAGCGCACCCAAAATTTTTATTTAGAGGGTGATTTAGAGAGTTTAGATCGCAACATTATTAGTGATTTTATTGGTAAAAGTCGTGCTTTTATCAAGATTCAAGAAGGTTGTGATTTTGCATGTTCTTATTGTATTATTCCTAGTGTAAGGGGAAAAGCAAGAAGTTTTGAGAAAAATAAAATTATCAATCAAATTACTAAACTTACACAAAATGGCTTTAGCGAATTTATCTTAACTGGCACTAATATGGGGAGTTGGGGTAAAGATTTAAATGAAAGTTTAACTAACCTCTTAGAATCAATTTGCGCAATTCCAGAAGTCAAACGACTGCGCCTAGGGAGTCTTGAACCCTCACAAATCACACAAGATTTTTTAGATTTTCTAGAACACCCAAAGATTGAAAAACACCTACACATTGCACTACAACATACTTCTCCTTTTATGCTAAAGCTTATGAATCGCCAAAATACTTTTGAAAAAGATTTAGAGCTTTTTAATGCCTTAGCCAAAAAAGGCTTTGCATTAGGAAGTGACTTTATCGTTGGACACCCACAAGAAAGCCAAAAAATTTGGGAAGAAGCTTTAAATAACTTTGTTTTATTCCCCCTTACACATCTTCATAGCTTTATTTATAGTCCTAGAGCAGGGACTTTTTCAGCTTCACTAAAAGAAATAGTTTCTGGAGATATTTCAAAAATCCGCAAAAAACAAATCGAATCCAAAGTTGCAGAAAACAATTTTGCTTTTAGGAAAAAACTCTCAAAAGACAATAAGCCTCTCAATGTCTTGATTGAAGAAGTAAAAAGCAATGAAAATTCTTATCTTGCTAGTGGTTTTGATGAATATTACAACAAGATTCAAATCACTTCTAAAACCCCATTAACCAAAGATTCGTGGATTACAATACCACACTTTATACCACAAATGGATAAAAACTATGCAGAAATTTAAAACCCTCTATTTTGGAATTTTTACCCTAATATTTGCAATTGTTATCTTTATTGTTTTTGTTCTAAAAGACAATGCTATCTTAATTAGCACAACCCATCTAGATAAAATACTCCAAGACTCCCTACCCACACAAGCAAAAATCAAAGGAGACTATCTTTATTTTAATCTTGATGGCAAAAACTATAAAATTGCCAAAGACACGATTGATTTAAAAAGTTTTGGACAAACAATACCTTTAGAAATTACGCAAGAAAATGGTATTTTAGAAAATTTTGCTTTATTTTTGTTAGCGTTGTTATTGATGCTTGTAATTTTATTCTTTTTAACTAAACCCCAAAAAAACCCACAAAACAACTCCCAAAAAGATTCTGACTATCAAAAACAAGCACGAGCTATTGCTTCTGAAGCCTTTCTTTTGCATAATATTAAGCCCATTACTTCTCATCTTGGCTTTGAAGATGTAGCAGGAATCTCAGAAGCCAAAGAAGAGCTAAAAGAGATTGTAGATTATCTAAGATTCCCAAAAAAATACCAAGATTTTGGCGTGAAACTCCCCAAAGGCGTGCTTTTAGTAGGACCCCCTGGTGTTGGGAAAACACTCATCGCAAAAGCATTAGCAGGAGAAGCAAAGGTTCCCTTTTATTACCAAAGTGGTGCAAGTTTTGTGCAAATTTATGTGGGAATGGGTGCTAAGAGAGTGCATGATTTATTTACCAAAGCCAAACTCAACGCACCTGCGATTATTTTTATTGATGAAATTGATGCCGTTGGCAAGGCGCGTGGTGGAATGCGTAATGAAGAGCGCGAAACCACACTCAACCAACTCTTAACAGAAATGGATGGTTTTGAAGATAGTAGCGGAATTATTGTCATTGGGGCGACTAACAACATAGAATCAATGGACGAAGCTCTACTTAGAAGCGGAAGATTTGATCGACGAATTTTTATAGAATTACCCAATTTGCAAGAACGCATTAAGATTTTAAAAGTGCATACAAGAGACAAAAATTGTGATTTTAACTATGAAGAAGTCGCTAAGCTTTGCGTGGGGTTTAGTGGAGCTGCACTTGCTTCTTTGGTCAATGAAGCGGCACTTTTTGCTATCAAGCGAAACTCTAATATTATCCAAAAAGAAGATATTTTAAATGTTCGCGATAAGGTAATTGTAGGGATTAGAAAAAAATTAAGCTATGATGAGAAAGAAAAAGAAATCCTAGCGTATTATCAAGCCGCAAAGGCGTTTAGTGCTTATTGGTTTGAAATTCCTTTTGAAAAAATTACTTTAATGAGCAATACTCTAAAATACCTTGATAAAGAGCTCTTAAGCAAAAATGAGCTGGAAAATCAAATCAAAATTCATCTATCTGGAATTGCTGCATTAGAGTTACTTTATAATGAAAGCTATTCTTATGCTAAAGATGACTTGAATGAAGCCAAAAAATTAGCTCATAAAATGGTAGAATCTTATGGTATGGGAGAATTATTGCTTGGTAGCGAAAAAGATATGGTAAGAATACTAGAAGATTGCAAAAATGATCGCCTAAGTTTCTTTAAAAACTATAAGTATCTTTTGGAGAAAATCCAAAAAGAACTCTTAACTAAGGAAAAATTAGAATACCACGAAATTAGAGATTTAATCCATGCAGAATTATAAGATTTTTGGAGAATCTTGCACTCCACACTTTATTCCAAAAGAACTTTTAAATCTTTTTAGTGTAATTGGAATCCAAAAAGAATGGCAAAAATCTATTGATTACACACTCTCCACACTCAAAAAACACCAACGCATTCAAAGTGTTCTTTTGGTTTTTTTTACTCATTTGGATTTATCACTAATTTATCAGCGCAAACTAACGGAAATTTTAAAGTATAAATGTAAAATTTATTTTTTTATTTCAAAAAATTCTTTTAATTTTGAAGAATGCAACCACCTAAGCCAATTTGGCTTAGTGATTGCCTTTTAATTAGTAAGCTTTTCTACCACATTGCCATTCAATTTCTTTTGCTCCAAGCATACCTTGTGCTTGTGGAATCGCATCAACACTCACAAACATTCCCACTTTTAAAGCACTAAATTTCTCATGAGTATCCCATGCACCAAACATACCACAATCATCTCCTTTTAACTCTGTATAAGGAAACACTTGTATTTCTACATTTCCACTTGGTCCTGCAATTGTAATTGTTTTTTTAGCATCATTAATTTGAGTAATTTGCCCATCAATATCAAAATCTGCCACTGCTGGAAGACTAAACAAACCCACTGCTAACAATCCTGTAATAATTTTCTTGATTTTCATTTTTAATCCTTTCTTGTAAAAATTCTTTTAGAATTGTAGTAGTTTTTTGTGTATTTTTTGTCAAGATTAATAAAATTTTTCTTGAAATTTCTATCAATCGCAAAACTACATTCCATACCAAGATTCTAATTTTTATGATAAAATCCCACGCTAAAAAGGCTTATATTTGAAAGAACCTATTATTAAGCAAAACACTCTTATGTTAGCTCCATTAGCAGGCTATAGCGATTTACCTTTTAGAGAAGTTGTTAAAAAGTTTGGTGCAGATATTACTGTGAGCGAGATGATAAGTGTCCATGCTCTTGCTTTTCAAAATAAAAAAACCATTAAAATGATAGAAAAATCTCCCCTTGAAAATCCCTTTGCATTGCAAATTGCAGGGAATGATTTCCAGATTATCCAAAGGGCTGTTGAATTTTTAAATCAATTCAAAGATTCCATTCAGATTCTTGATCTAAACTGTGGCTGTCCTGCTCCAAAAGTCTCAAGTCATGGGAGTGGAAGTTCTTTGCTTAAAGACTTAAATAAGTTAGTTAAGATTCTAAATCTTTTAAGAAAAACTAGTCTTTTCCCTTATCTTAGCGTTAAGGTTCGTTTAGGATTTGATAAAAAAATCCCTTTAGAAATTGCCAAAGCTCTTAGCGATTCTCCTATTGATTATGTTGTGGTGCATGGCAGAACTAAGAGCGATGGTTATAAAAAAGACAAAATTGATTATGATTCAATTAGAATCATTAAAGAAAATATTCCTCACCCACTTATCGCAAATGGTGAAATTAATTCCCCAGAAACAGCAAAAAAAGTGAAAGAATTCACAGGGGCTGATGGTATTATGATAGGAAGATCTGCTATTGAAAAGCCATGGATTTTTACACAAATTAAAAATAATCTAGAAGAATCAGTTGCGCTAAGAAAACAAGTTGCCCTAGAACATTTTGATAGAACAATTGAATTTAGAGGGGATTATGGAGCCATTATGTTTAGAAAGAATCTCCACGCCTACTCTAAAGGACTAAAAGGTGCTAGTGAGTTTCGCAGCAAAGTCAATGCTATCACTAACCCAACTACTATGCGTGAGGAGATTTTAAATTTCTTTTCGCATAGCGATTTTGAAAATTAGCATTTAAAAGAATCAAGCTGATCATTTAGTCCATTTGCTTTTTCTGAAATTTCTTGCGTAATTTCATTAATCAAATCTACACTTTGTGTATTTTCTTGTGTAAGTTTTTCTACTTCTCCTACTTGTTTTAAGACTTCACTTACATTAGAAAAGAGATCTTGCATTTTCTGCATTGTCTCCAAAGATGCCTGCACAGAACCTTCCAAAGCCTTAACATTACTTTCAAGGATTCTAGTGCTATCCATAGAAGAATCAGAAACCCTGCTAATTTTTTGAACATTATCGCTCATTGCACTATTAGAATCGCTAATAGACTGAATAATAGTATTCACAACTGCATTAATTTCACTCAAGCTTTTTTGCGTTCTTTCTGCTAGTTTCCTTACCTCATCAGCCACTACAGCAAATCCCCTGCCTGCTTCTCCAGCCCGTGCTGCTTCAATATTAGCATTAAGTGCCAATAAGCTTGTTTGATCAGCAATTTCAGAAATTATACTCAAAACATCTTTGATTTTGTCTGTTTCTTGTGCGCTCATTGCCAATCCATCTGCAATATGATGCTCTGCATTAACATTTTCTTGCACATCATTAGCTACTTGGATAAGCATTTCTTTTGTTTGCAAAAGCTGCTTAGTTGTTTCTTGGATATTGTGAGTATTTCTTTGCACCAATTCCATCGAATCGCTTAGCATACTCTCAATATTTTTCCCAAGCTTGGTGCTATTTTGGACTACTTCTACAGACTTCCCTATTCTTTCATTAATCTCTTTAGAAGCCACAAAAAGCCTGTTGGCTTGAGCAATGTTTTGATGACTTAACTCTTTAGCATTTGAAACCATATTTCCAATTTTTTCTATAAAATCATTAATATAAGAATTTGCTCTAGATATTTCATTGCCATTTTTTGCAGGCAAACGCTTAGTTAAATCCCCATCGCCTTGAGAGAGATCATAAGCCATATTAGATAAATTAGAAATTGGATAAAAAACCCAACGATTAATAAAAAACAAAAGCAACAATAATAAAATAATACCCACTAACACTATATAAAATACAATTTTATATTTTATAACATTAGAATTTTCAACTAATTCTTTACTTGAAACTTGCATTTCAGCAACTCCAAGCACATCGCCTATTTGCGAAGTAGCATGACACATAAGACAAGACTCTTCTGCGATAATTGGCTTTGCCATTAAATAACCCTTGTCTTTATTAGCTTCATAAGGTCGTAACAATTCTTCTTTACTAGCAAAAACATCTAAAATTTCTTGCTTATTTGTATATTCTTTATCAAGCCCCATAAGTTCAATAACATTTTTAGCAGGAAAAACTTCCATATTCACAATTCCAGGAACTTTTTTAGATCCCTCAATAAAGCTACCTATAATTATGGGATCTCCTGTATTCATAGCCACTTCCAATCCCTCAAAAAGCATTGCATTAAGTTTGTTTAGCTCCTTTCTAAAGCTATCTTCTACAATGTTCTCTAGCCCCCTGTTGAGATTAAAATGCACCAACCCCAAAAGCACTGCCAAAAATACTACAATAAGCGCAATAATTTTAGATCGAATTGTTTTGAATATTTTCATGTCCTATAATCCCCAGCTTTCTAAAAAGAGTTATCTAAAAAACTTTAGGTAGCATTATACACCATTTACTTTTTTAATTTCATTAAATGTACTTTCAAAAACTTTTTCATCTCCTATCGCAATCTAAACCTTCATATTTTTTATCATTACAAATTTATATCATCTCTAGCAAAAGGCATTTTGATTTGAAACTCCACCCCATCTTTGCAGTTGCTATAAGAAATGCTGCCACCCATTTTTTCCAAAATCACAAAAACCATGGCAAGTCCAATCCCACTACCATTTTCTTTAGTTGTAAAATAACTCTCAAAAATTTTCTTTCCTATCTCTTCGCTAATACCACCACCATTATCTCTAATCTTTAAAAAACAAAGTTTATTTTTCTGATCTTTATCACAAGAAATCACAATCTTCCCCTCATCAATCTCATTTTTTAAAAACCTCGCTTTAATCGCATCAATAGCATTATCCAAAAGCACTACAATAATTTGCTGAAATTCATTTTTACTAGCCAAAATACTCGCTTTTTCATCTATGTTAAGTTCTATTGTAATTCTTTTGTCTATAAGCTGATAAAACAACTCTAAAATATTCTTAATTGCCTCATAAGCCCCAAATCTCTCCATATCCTTTGATGGTCTAAAAAATTCTCTAAATTCATCAATAGTTTTTGACATAAATCGAATTTGTTCAGACATAATTTTAATATACTTCTCAAACCTCTCTTCATCAAGCTCTCCATATTGTCTCATTTCTTTAAGATTTTGGCACAATAAATAAAGTGAATTAAGTGGCTGCTTCCACTGATGCGCGATATTTCCAAGCATTTTTCCCATTTCTTCCATTTTGCTTTTTTGTATCAACATAGCCTGCCTATTGCGCAATTTCTGCTCTAATTCCACAATCTCTGAAATATCTACAAAAGCAAAATATAATGCCTTTTTGCCTTCATAAACAAAAGCATGAACCGAAACAATCACAGGCAAATTTTTGCGCTCGTTTTTTATAATAGTTTTAAAATTTTGTTTCTTTTTGTGTTCTAATGCTTCATTAATCTTTGATAAAACAAAATTTTGCGATTCTAAGCCCCCAAATAACTCCAAAAAACATTCTTTCATTGCTTTTATATTTAAGATTTCTAATGCGCTTTGATTGTATTTTAAAATCTCAAACCTTTCTGCTTTAGAATATTTTGCAATCACAATAGGATTTAAACTATTTTCAAATAAATATTCTGATAAATGATCGCTATGTATTCTCTTAGCTACTTCATATTCAAGCTGCATAGCTAATTCTTCACTTAAGATTTTGATTTTTTCTTGCTTTTCTGTTAGTGTTGTTTCTAGCTTTGTTTTGTCTTGCAAGATTTTTCTATAATTAAAAACAAAAAATAACAAAAGCCAAGTTATCGCAACCAAAATTCCAAAGATTAAGATTCCAATTGAATAGTTTTCATTCCACTCTAGCATTTTAATCCACAAATTTAATTTTATCTAAGATTATAACAAAATTATTCCAAATCAAAATCAATTAATCATACTATTAAAGCTTTTTATTGTATTAGTTTTGTTAAAATTCCGTTCATTTTTATTTTAAGGCATTGTAATGACAACGACTTTTTTACTTGAAATCGGAACTCAAGAGCTTCCTGCAATCCCGCTTCTAACAGAGCTTCCAAATATTAAGCCTAAATTTGCAAAAATTTTAGAAAAATATCGCTTATTATGCGACTTTGATTTTTTTTACACACCAAGGCGTTTAGTTCTCATTGCAAAACAATTCCCAATTACACAAAAATCTCAAACACTTGAATTTTTTGGACCGCCTTTAAATATTGCTTACAAAGATGATGAACCAACACAAGCTGCGCTAGGTTTTTTTAAAAAATGCGGAATCACTCAACAAGAAGCCACCACTCTTATAAAAGATGGTAAAGAAATCTTATATTTCAAAAAAGAATCTCCGCAAACACCTGCACAAGATCTGCTCCAAACTATTACACAGGAATTTTTAGAATCACTAAACTTTGGAAAAAGTATGCGTTGGAGCAATCACAGAGAATCTTTTATACGCCCTATTTCTTGGATTCTCTGTTTGCTAAATGACACTCTTATCCCCCTTCATCTTTATGGCATAAACTCTAAAAGTCAGACTTTTATTCATCGTAATATCAGCTTTGATGCCAAAGAAGTTGCAAGTTTTGAAGACTACTTCCAAGTCTTACAAGAAGGCAAGATTATTCTCAAACAAGATCAAAGACGCGAAAAGATTTTGCAAGAAATCCAAGCTATCCAAGCCCAAAAAGGTATTAAAGTTGAAATTGATGAGGGGCTTTTAGAAGAGATAGTTAGTATTACTGAATACCCAACAGCACTTTTTGGTGAATTTAGCGAATACTTTTTAGAGTTACCACCACCTTGTATCATCACTTCAATGAAAATCAATCAGCGCTATTTTGCAACCTACAAAAATGAAAAACTCCACAATGGCTTTGTAATGGTTTCTAATAGCCTTTCAGAAAAAAATCAAATCATCATTGAAGGCAATGTTAAAGTTTTAAAAGCTAGATTAGAAGATGCACTCTTTTTCTACCATAATGACTTAAAAAATGGCTTAAATCCAGAAAAACTCAAAGAGGTTACTTTTGTTGAGGGATTAGGGACAATGTGGGATAAAGCCCAAAGAGAGAGACAAATTATCAAGATACTAGCACCGCTTTATCAAACAAATTTCAATTCACAAGATTTTGGGCTTACTTTAGAGATTCTAGATCAAGCCTCTAGCCTTTCTAAAGCAGATTTAATGAGCGAAATGGTCTATGAATTCACCGATTTGCAAGGTATTATGGGTTATTACTATGCCAATGCTTTAGGTTATGAGAGCAATGTCGCTTTAGCAATCAAAGAACAATACTTACCAAACTCTGAAGAAAGCCCACTTCCAAGCAATCTTATTAGCGCTTTTGTTGCCCTTGCTTACAAACTTGATAATCTTTTGGGATTATTTAGTGTCAAAAAAATCCCAAGTGGTTCTAGAGATCCATTTGCCCTAAGACGCGCAGCAATCGGAATCATTAAGATTATTTTACATTTTAACTTACCTTTTAATCTCAAAAAGATTTTCTCTCTTCTTGCACCACTTTATCGCCCTTTTGACTTGCAACAATTAGAAAGTTTTATTTTAGAGCGACTAGATTCTATGCTTTCTTTTAATGTTTCATTGCTTCGTGCGGTTTTAGCCACTGGAGAGAGAGATTTATTGCAAATCTATCAAAAGCTCTCTGTGTTAGATTCTATCCTAAAAAATCAAGATAAAACCCTATTAACACAAACTTTCAAGCGAGTAGCAAACATCACCAAAGAGATTAATTTAGATTCTAATCTCTCTATTAAAACTGATAAACTTTTAGCTAGTGAAGAAATAGAACTCTACAAAGCTTTTTGTGCTTATGAAGAAAAGTCTGCAACTTTAAATTACCAAGAACAATTAGAGAATCTCTTAGCATTAAATCCGCTTTTAAGTCGCTTTTTTGATAAAGTTTTGGTTAATGCGCCTGATGAAGATTTTAAAAACAATCGTAAAAATCTTATCGCTAAAATCTACAAAGCTTTCCTTGAAATCGCAGACATCAAAGAAATTAGCTTTTAGGAATTGTTGTTGAATTTTTTTAACTCTTTAGATCTTACCAAACTCAAAAAAGAAATTGATAGAAAAAAGCAAGATTACCCCCAAGAGTGGCTAGGCAGAAGCCTAGCCTACACGCCATACCAACCACGCCCCATTAAAACAATCCTAACAAAAACCAAAAATTTCAATCCTAAAAATATCTATCAAATCCCTCTAACCAATGATTTTTTACAAATTGCTAAAACCAACGAAACTCTAGCTTCTTGTTTTTCGGTTTATTCTTTAGAGAATCTAACCTTTATCCGACGCTATGTCCAAATACCCCTTATCTTTAATTATCCCATAGTTGATTCTTATCAGATTCTAGAATCACTAGTTTTTGGCGCTGATTGTATTATTTTAAATCCTGCCATTTTATCTCAAAAAGAACTTAAAGAACTTAATGATTTCACCATCAAACTTGGATTGCAAAGCATTTTTAAAATAACTACTAAAGAAGATTTGCGTAAGGCTATTTTTGCTGGTGTGGAGATTCTAAACATACAAGATTCTATTGATTTAATCCCCCTTATACCAAATAACAAAATCATTCTTGCCAATCAAGCATTCCAAAAAACAAAAGGGGTTGATTCTTGCTTTGTTTTTCTTTAAAAACATAAAAAATAAAAAATTAAGCATTATTTTAGTATCTTTTGGTTAAAAACTTTGATTTAATTTTCCTTAAGGAGCGTCCATGTCTTTAATGATTAATGAAGAATGCATTGCTTGTGATGCCTGTCGTGAAGAGTGTCCAAATGAAGCGATTGATGAGGGAGATCCTTATTACATTATTGATCCTGAGCTTTGCACTGAATGCTATGGTTTTTATGATGAACCTGCTTGTTTATCGGTTTGTCCTGTAGATGCGATTGTCTCTGATCCTGACAATATCGAATCGCTTGAAGAATTAAAATTCAAACATTCTCAAATCCACAAAGAAGATTAATGGCAAAAATTACTGCAATCATTGATATTGGTTCCAACTCTGCAAGAATGGCTATTTTTGAAAAAACAAGCCATTTAGGATTCCACTTGCTTTATGAAACTAAAAGCAAGGTTAGAATCTCCGAATCCACCTATGAACACAATGGCTTTTTACAAGAAATTCCAATGCAGCGGGCTATCGATGCTTTGCGAGATTTTCTATGGATTGCCAAACTCCATAAAGCACGAAAAATTATTTGTGTTGCCACTTCTGCCCTAAGAGATGCACCAAACCGAGATATTTTCTTGCAACAAGCTAGAAAAATTGGTCTTAATATTAAAGTTATCAATGGAGAAAAAGAAGCTTATTTTGGGGCAATTGCTGCCTTAAATTTATTGCCTTACAAAGAGGGTATCACCATTGATATTGGCGGTGGAAGCACTGAGTGCGCATTAATACAAAATCGCAAAATTATTGATAAAATCTCCCTTAATCTTGGGACAATCCGCTTAAAAGAACTCTTTTTTGACAAAGGCGATTATAAAGGTGCAAGAAACTTTGTCTTAGAGAGTTTAAAAAGTGTTCCTAATCATTTTAAAAATGCTAGAATCTTTGGAATTGGTGGAACTGCAAGGGCACTAAGCAAAGCCATTCAAAAACAAATCAATTATCCGCTAGACACACTCCATGGCTTTGAATATTACTTCAAAGATTATCATCATTTTTTCAAAACAATCTACACAAGCTCACAAGAGGATTTATTGCGCTTAAATATCAAAGAAGACCGTTTAGATTCTATTCAAGGAGGGGCTTTAATTTTTCATTTAGCTTTAGAGCTTTTTGAGGCTAAAACTATCGTAACAAGCGGAGTTGGAGTGCGAGAAGGTGTATTTTTAAATGATCTTTTACGCAATCATAATCAACACTTTCCTGATAACTTCAACCCAAGTGTGAGAAATCTCAAAGATCGATTTATTAAAAATCATCAGCAATCTAGTATCACCAAAAAATTAGCTCTAAAGCTTTTTAGAGCACAAGAATCCTTAAAACTCTTTAGTCCAAATCTTAAAAATCACCTTAGTGTTGCTGCAGAGCTCTGTAATATTGGTATTGCACTTAATTTTTATGAAAAAAATCATCATAGTAATTATATTTTATTAAATGCACTAAATTATGCGCTAAGCCACGAAGATAGGCTAATTATCGCTACACTTGTGCGCTTTAATGGTAAAAAAATCCCTGAAGATTTAGCTTTCAAAAATCTCTTGCCACCCCTAGATACCTTGCGAGTTTTGAGCTTTTTTGTCGGACTTTCAGAGATTCTTAGCTACAACAAACAGCCCGAGCTTTTTTCTTTTAATTTCTTAGAAAATGGGAGTCATACTCTCCAAATCACTCACCCTAGTGTTTCTTATCTCACAAAAGAAAAACTCAAAAAACTAACACTCCCAAAAACAATACAAATAGAACTATGCTAAAACCTCTTAAAATAGCCTTTGTGCGACTCACTGCAATGGGAGATATTATTCATAGTGCTAGTGTTTTACCTCTTTTGCACCAAACACTCTCTCAACACTATCAGCCTATATTTCATTGGTATGTTGATTTAGAATTTCAAGAAATCTTGCAAGATTCGCCTTATCTTAACAAAATCATTGCACTCCCACTTAAAAAAAGTCTAAAAAATAAAAACCTTAAGGCTCTCTATGCTATCTATCAAACCCTAAAGCTTGAATCTTATGACATCGTAATTGACTTTCAAGGATTACTTAAATCAGCTATCATCGGTAAGCTTTTAGATTCCAAGCAATACATTGGCTTTAGCTTTAAAAGCACTAAAGAATCTCTAGCTTCTTTATTTTATAAAAAAACCATACAAATCCCCTACCAAGAACATATTCTCTTACGCAATGCCACACTTGCTTTTAGTGCTTTTAATCTCCCTATTCCTGATATTCAAACACTTCTAAATCCAAAGTCTTTTTTAGGATATAATCCAAATTTAACCCCAAAGCTCAATCAAGATTCTGCTAAGATTCTCCTGGTGCTTGAAACCTCAAAACCCAACAAAACCTATCCGCAACATCTTTTTTTAGAGCTTACAAAGCTTTTTAATATTGCCAATCTCTCGCCCATTCTCCTAAGCCACAAAAGCACCATAGCTGATTCTACGCTTAGTTTTCAAGCCCTTAACAATCTTAGCTTAGATTCCATAAAAGCTCTTGTAGCGCAAATGGATTTAGTTATCGGTGGAGATACTGGAATCACTCATTTAGCTTGGGCTCTAAAGCGTCCCTCTATCACACTCTTTGGTGCCACGCCTCCAAGCCGATTTAATCTCCAAACCAAGCAAAATCACTATCTTATGGCAAATCCTAATGCTAATTATGCTAAGCAAGATTTTAGCATTCAAAAGATTTCACCAAAAGAAATTTTTAACCTAGCAATCACTCTCCTAAAGGGAAAAATATGAAAAGATTCCTATTGTTTTCTTTTTTAAAATGTCTTGGTTATCTTTTCTTATATATGCCTCATTTTTTACGCTTAGGCTTTGCCAAAACAATCGCTCTAATCCTTTTTTTGCTTGATAGAAGGCGTAAATTTGATCTTCTTACAAACCTTGATTTTGCCTATAATCATTCTCTCCCACCCTCACAAAAAAAGGAAATCTTAAAAACCAATTATCTTAATTTAGTCTATAATAGCATTAGCTTTTTTATGCTATCTGTTAGCAATAAAGCCCAAATTTTAAATACAATTAGAATTGATAAACCTGAAATCATTCATAAGCTTCTTGAAACTAACACCAAGATTGTTTTTGTAACTGCTCATTTTGGGAATTGGGAATACACTACTCCAGCCTTTTCTTGTTATTTTAATCACAAAATCACTGCTGTAGCGCGTATGACTCCCTATCCACTTATCAATGAATACCTCATCAAAGTTCGCTCTAAATTTAATATCACTATCCTAGATAAAAAAGGAGCTGCAATCCCTCTTGCTAGGGCGCTTAAGAAAGATAATGTAGTGGGAATCGTAACCGATCAAAACACCACTTCTAAAGAGGGTGAGTTAGTGGATTTCTTTGGCAAAAAAGTGCGCCATACACCCATTGCTTCACTGCTTGCAAGAAAATTTGATGCAAAAATCATTCATTTTGTTGCTTATTATTCCAAAGATTACAAAAAGATTCTTATTAAGATTCTACCCCCCATTGAATTCCAAAAAACAGATGATGCACAAAGCGATATTCATAACCTCACTCAAATTCAAAGCGATATTTTAGAGCAAATTATCAGAGAAAATCCAAAAGAATGGTTGTGGTTTCATAAAAAATTCAAGAATCAATATCCAGAAATCTACAAGGCTAAAAAGTGAAAATTTTAATTATCAAAATCGCCTATATCGGAGATGTTTTACTCACTACCCCACTTTTTTATAATCTCAAGCAACATTATGGAGAATCTTGCACTTTAGACATACTTGTTAATGAAGGAACTCAAGGTATTCTTTCTATACAATACCTAAATACAATACATACTCTAAAAAGAAGTCGAAATAAACTCCAAAGAATCAAAGATGATTTAAAACTTCTAAAAGCCATAAAAAAAGCAAAATATGATAGGGTGATTTCGCTAACTGCCGGTGATAGAAGTGCCTTTTTAGCATTTTGGAGTGGTGCAAAAATACGCGTTGGATTCCCACCCAAAGCCTTTTGGGCAAAAAATATCTACACGCTAAAACTCACACAAAAATACCAACACGCCTTAGAAAACAATCTTGAAGCTTTAAAAATCCTAAACATTCCTATTTTATCAAAAAAAGTTCTCCCCCCCACTCCACAAAAAACAGAAAAACTTCAAAATCTACCACAAACTTTCATTCATCTGCATCTTTTTAGTCGCTGTTTTTACAAATGTCTTAGCGATTCTTTTTGTGCTAAAATGATTGATTTTATCACATATAATTATCAAACTCATTGTATCTTAACTGCTGCTAATGACTCTAAAGAATCCAAAAAATTACACAATATCCTAAAACTCTGCCAAAGCAAACCACTCTTCTTTGATGGGACGCTAAACTTAGCTGAAGTTACTTTTTTAAACTCTAAGGCTTTGGCTTTTATCGGAGTTGATACAGGCATTATGCATCTCTCTGCTGCAAACGATACCCCTACTTTTGCCTTTTTTGGTCCAAGTTATGTTAAGGTTTGGGGACCATGGGATAATGCCTTAGAATCTAACTTTTATCCCAATTCTAATGGAATTCAACAAATGGGCAAACATCTTGTTTATCAAGAAACCTTGCAATGCGTTCCTTGTGGTAAAGAAGGCTGTGATGATTCTCAAAAAAGCGATTGTTTATTAATCAAACTTAATGAGGCAAAGGCACTGCAAAGTTTAAAGGATTTTTTAAATCCTTTATTTCAAAAAAAATTAAACAATAAATGAATATTTTTATTCGCTTTTATTATTATTTTTGCCATAATTAGTAAATTTTTAACACAAAAAGGATTTGTATGCTAATTAAAGGGGCGATGATTTGTGATGCAAATGGTGAATACAAAGGTGATATTCGCATAAAAGATGACAAAATTATAGAAATAAATCGCAGTATCATAGCTCACGATTCTGAGGAAATTTTAGAGGCAAATGGCTTAGTGGCTATGCCAAGCGCTATTGATTTAAATGTGCAACTTCAAAGCTTTAATAAAGAAAATCTCATTAATCTTTCACATAAAGCTGCATTAGGGGGAATTAGCCTTTTAGCTCTTACACCTAATTTTCCAGATTCCTTTAGCGCAGAGCTTGGAATAGAACTTCTTAATACCTTGCAAGATTCTTTTGAAGCGCAAATTTTGGGACTTATTCAAAATGGCTTTGAAAACATTTCTGCTCTCCACAAAAAAGGCACAAAGGGAATCTATGCAAAATCTAGCCAAAATGGAAATGCTTTGCGCATTGCTTGTGATTTTGCCTTAATGTTTGATATTCCAATATTCTTTGAATGCGAAGATGTTTCACTAAGTGCCAATGGCGTTATGAATGAAGGAAAACTTAGCAGCAAACTTGGACTCTTAGGGATTAACGAACTTAGTGAAACTAAGGAAGTGGCTATGATTAGCGAACTAGTACGCTTTATGAGAACTAAATCTGTTTTTAATTCCATTGCTTCAATTAGAAGTCTTGAAATACTAAAAAATATCAAAAAACTGCATTCTAGTCTTTTTATCCAAACTTCTATCCATCATTTAATCTTAACAGAAAATCACTGCAATAATTACAACACTCTTGCAAAAATCAAACCCCCTTTAAAATCTGAAGAAACTCGCTCAAAATTAGTTAATTATCTAAAAACGATGGATATTGATTTGCTTACCTCCTTGCAATTCTCTCAACCCCTAGCCCAAAAAGATTTGCCTTTTGATGAGGCTGCCTTTGGGATTGATATGATTGAATATTTTATACCAATGTGCTACACGCTAATGGTTAAAACAATGCATATGAGCCTAAAAGATCTTAGCAAAATTCTTTCACTCAATCCTGCTAAAATCATGGGATTAGATAATTATGGACTTCTTAAAGAAGGTTATTATGCTGATTTGGTTCTTTTTAATCCAAAAGAATCGCAAGTGATTAACAACATAGAATCACCTTATTATGATTGGGTTTTCTCTGGAAAAGTAAAGGAACATTTTATCAAAGGAAAAAGAGTTATTAAGGAAAATTAATGCAAGAGAAAATAGAAGCAAAAATTATTTTATTAACCGATAAATTCATAGAATGGTCTATTGATTTTATCCCTTATTTAATTAGCGCTATTGTAATCATGGTTTGTGGCTATTACATTGCGCGTATTCTCTCAAAATACACTGAAAAAGCTATCATCAAAACTACCAAAGATGAGACTCTAGGACTTTTTTTAAAAAATGTTGTCTTTGCAGGAATCTTACTGCTTACTTTCATTACCGCTCTAACCAATCTTGGCGTAAAAACAACTTCCATTATCGCTGTTTTAGGAACTGCTGGTTTAGCAATCGCTCTTTCTTTAAAAGATTCTCTTTCTAATCTTGCTAGTGGAATCATTTTAGTTACCTTAAGAAGATTTAATCGTGGCGATACTATCAATGTGAATTCCATCATAGGAAAAGTTGATTCAATTAATCTCTTTGAGACCAAACTCACAACCCCCGATAATCAAGTAATTATTATGCCAAATTCTTTACTTGTTTCCTCGCCTATTATTAATGTCAATATCAATTCTACAAGGCGTATGGATTTGATTTTTGGGATTGATTATGGGAGCAATTTAGCCAAAGCCAAGCAAATTTTAGAGGAAATTTTTACCCAAGATGAACTAGTTTTAGAAGATCCAATGCCCGTTGTTGGTGTGCATGCCTTAAATGCTAGTAGCGTAGATTTACTCGTGCGTTTTTGGGTTAAAACCGAAAACTATTTTCAAGCCAATATTACACTTCCTCAAAAAGTCAAAGCTACTTTTGAACAACAAGGCATTGAAATTCCTTACAACAAACTTGATATTAATATTAATCCCACACAAACATCTTTGCTTGAAGGCAAAAAATAATGTATTTAATAGGGGCTGATTCTTTATTGCTTTGCAATGAGGACTTTACAACATTAAAAAAAGGTGGAATCTATTTCAATGAAAAAGAAATTTTAGAAATTGATTTATATGAAAAGCTACAAAACAAACCCGCAAAATATCAAAAATACTATCATAATTGCGTTATTACCCCAACTCTCTCTAACCTTCATTTGCATTTAGAGTTTAGTCAAAATAAGGGAATTTTGGAGTTTGGGAATTTTGGAGTTTGGCTTGATAGCGTGATAGAAAACCGCGATTCTTTAATGGATGATCCGCTTCAAACACAAATGCAGCAAGAAATCCAAAATTTACTTAAAAGTGGCGTGGGCTTTGTAGGAGCAATTTCAAGCTATGGTTATGATTTAATAGCACTTGCTAATAGTCCTTTGCGCACAATTTATTTTAATGAAGTCATCGGCTCTAAGCCTGAAATTTTAGACGCACTTTATCAAAATCTCCTTGCAAGGCTAGAAGAATCTAAAAAATTTGCTTCTCAAAAGTTTTTTCCTGCTCTTGCCATTCATTCACCCTATTCTGTGCATCCTGCCTTGCTTAAACAAACCCTTAGCTTAACAAAAACACAGAATCTGCCACTAAGCATTCATTTTTTGGAATCCAAAGAAGAGAGAGAATGGCTAGAATCCAAAACTGGATATTTTCAAAACTTTTTTAAAAAATTTTTCAATGCTCAAATGCAACCCTTTTACACTCCTAGTGAATTTTTAGAATCTTTTAAAACACTAAAGCCTTATTTTGTGCATTGCTTAGAAGCCACCTATCAAGAATTAGAAGTCATTGCTAAAATGCAAGGACATATCATTTCTTGTGTGAAATCAAATCGTCTTTTAAACAACAAAGTATTAGATTTAAATCTTTGTAAAAAACTTGGAATCAATCCTATTTTTGCTACCGATGGTAAAAGCTCCAATGATTCACTCTCACTCCTTGATGAGCTCCGCACTGCTTTATATATTTATGCTAATGAAGATTTAGAATCATTAGCTAAAACTCTACTTTTAGGAGTTACTTATTATGCTCACAAAAACAATCCTTTAAAGATAAAAACAGGCTCACTCCAAAAGGGTTTTTTACCTGATTTTGCTATTTTTAAACTAAATACCAAACGCCAAAGCGCACTTGATCTTTTACTTTATGTAAAAGAAGCTAAAGCCCTTTATATTGGCGGAAAACAAATCATTTAAGGAGAGATATGGAAAAATTAACCATTTTTAGAGAATATGATATTCGCGGAATTTATAATCAAGACTTAACTCAAGATAATGTTGTTAAAATTGGCTTTCTTTTGGGGAAAGAGCTTAAAAAAAGAGGAGGAAAAACTCTAGGGGTGGGCTATGATGCAAGGGTGCATTCTCCCATTATTTTTAATTGGCTATGCAGCGGGATTGGTGCAAGTGGAATCACAACCTATAACCTAGGTCAGATTCCAACGCCAGTTGGCTATTTTGCACTTTATGCTGATTTTGATGGATTAAGTCTTGATGGTAGCATTATGATTACGGGTTCGCATAACCCCCCACAATATAATGGCTTTAAAATCACTCTCTTAAAACAGCCTTTTTTTGGAGAAGATATTTACAAACTCGAACAAGACTTCTACTCCCTGCAAACCCCAAAAGTCAAAACAGAAACACCCCAAAAGCTCAATATACTTGAAAAATACATTGATTTTCTCTCTCAAGAGTTTCAACACCTAAAAGGCTTAAATATCCCCATTAACCTAGATTGCGGAAATGGAATTGCAGCTGTTGGGATTGCTGAGATTCTAAAAAGACTAGAACTCAACTTTGAAGGTTTATATCTTAATCCTGATGGAACTTTTCCAAACCACCACCCAGATCCAAGTGAAGAGAAAAATTTAGAAGATCTTAAGAAATTAGTAGCAAAAAGGGGTGGAATTGGTTTTGCCTTTGATGGAGATGGCGATAGATTGGCACTCATCAAGGGTGATAAAGTTTATAAGGGCGATGAATTAGCAATTATTTTTGCACAAAAAATCCCAAATCCTATCATCATTGGAGAAGTTAAATGCTCTTTAAATATGTTTGAATCTATCAATAAAATCGGACAAGCAATTATGTATAAAACAGGGCATAGTAACCTTAAAATCAAACTTAAAGAAACAAATGCTCACCTTGCCTTTGAAGTAAGCGGACATATTTTCTTTAATGATCGATACTTTGGCTTTGATGATGCAACCTATGCAGCTTTGCGTGTCTTAGAGCTTATTAAAGAAGATGGGTTAGAGTTTGACAAAATTCTTCAAACACTCCCAAAACTCTATTCCACCGATGAAATAAAAATCTCAACCACCGAAGAAAGAAAATTTCAAATCATTCAAAAGCTCAAAGAAACACTCAAAAATCCTCCCAAGGATTTTCCAGAAATTATAGAAATTATTGATATTGATGGATTAAGAGTAATTTTTGAAGATGGTTGGGGGTTAATTAGAGCAAGCAATACAACACCCATGCTAGTAACGCGCTTTGAAGCCAAAACCAATCTTGCAAAAGAAACTTACCAAAATGCCCTTTTGGGATTACTTAAAAAGGATTAATAATGGATACAATCACCTTGCAATCTCCCTTTGATATGCATTTGCATTTGCGAGATGGAGAAATGTTGCAAAATGTCATAGAATACACAGCTTATTGCTTTAGCTCCGCACTTGTCATGCCAAATCTCAATCCGCCTATTTTAGAAGTTAAATCTGCTTTGGCATACAAACAAAGAATTTTACAAGCTTCACAATCAAAAGATTTTGAACCTTTAATGTCGCTATATCTTAATGAAAACCTTAGCAAAGAAGAATTACAAATTGCCAAGGATAATGGAATCTTTATTCTCAAGCTCTACCCAAAGGGATCAACCACTGGAAGCGAAAATGGCGTAAGTGAGATTCTAAGCCCAAAAATTCTAGAAATCTTAGAAATAGCACAAGAAATGGGAATGATTCTAAGTATCCACGGAGAAAGCAATGGATTTGTGCTAGAGCGAGAAGTGGAGTTTCATTCTATTTTTGAATACCTTGCAACCAATTTCCCAAAACTCAAAATTATTTTTGAGCACCTTAGCGATAGGCGCTCAATTGCCCTTGTAGAAAAATACGAAAATCTTTTTGCTACGCTTACTTTGCACCATATTTTACTTAGCTTAGATAATGTAATTGGGGGTATGCTAAATCCACATTATTTTTGCAAACCTATTTTAAAAACTAAAAAGGATCAAGAATCGCTACTTCAAGTTGCACTTAATGCGCATAAAAAATTCTCTTTTGGAAGCGATTCAGCCCCCCACCTTAGAATCAATAAAGAAAGTAAAAAAGGGGCTGCAGGAATTTTTAGCGCTCCTATCTTGCTTCCTGCTCTTGCACAGACTTTTGATACACACAATGCACTAGAAAACCTAGAATCTTTTGTTAGTCTTAATGCTAGTAAAATCTATAATCTAGTGCGCACTAACAAAAAAATCACCCTTGTTAAAAAACCTATGCAAGTTATCGATGAGATAAATGGCATTGTGCCTATGTTTGCAGGAAATACTTTAGAATGGAGTTTAGCTTAAATGGCAAAAATTGCAATCTATCCTGGCACTTTTGATCCAATTACCAATGGGCATTTAGATGTTATTCAAAGGGCTTGTAAGCTCTTTGATGGCTTAATCATCGCGGTTGCAAAAAGCGATAGTAAAAAGCCCCTTTTTACACAAAAAGAGCGCATAGAAATGGTTTTGTTTGCCATTAGTGAGCTAGGAGAAACTGCATGTGCGCTTGATGTTAAGGGTTTTAATAATCTTGTTGCGGATTTTGCCAAAGAACAAGAATCAAATATCCTTATTAGAGGACTTAGAGCTGTTAGCGATTTTGAATACGAGTTGCAAATGGGCTATGCCAATGCCTCCCTTAATAAGAAATTAGAAACAATTTATCTCATGCCCTCCTTGCAAAACGCTTTTATTAGCTCAAGTGTCGTGCGTTCTATCCTGCTTCACAATGGAGATATTTCTCATCTCGTGCCAAAAAGTGTTAATAACTTTATAAGGAATCACCATGTATGTTGCCATTGAAGGAATTGATACAAGTGGAAAAAGCACTCAGATTCAAGCACTTAAGTTTTTTTTAAAAAAAGCTATTTTTACTTTTGAGCCTGGCGCAACCAATCTTGGAGCAAAGCTAAGGGAAATTTTATTACAAGATTCGATACAATTAGATAGTAGAGCTGAAATGCTACTTTTTCTTGCTGATAGAGCGCAACACACAAATGAGATTTTAAAATCTCACGCCAATAATCTTATTATTTCTGATAGGAGTTTAATTTCTGGAATGGCATATGCAAGAGACTTTAACTTTGATACACTTAAAGCCTTTAATCTCTTTGCCACTCAAGGAATCTTGCCTAATAAAGTTATTATTCTGGAATTACAAAAGGATGATTTGCAAAAACGCTTAAATTCCAAAGGAAATGATAAAATCGAGCAAAGGGGCTTAGAATACCTTCTATCTTTGCAAGAGAGGATAAAATCCATCACTCAAAAACTATCTTTAGAACACCACATTATCGATGCTAATTTACCTAAAGATTCCATTACAACAAAAATAATTGATTTCATAGGCAAAGAAAATTGCGTTGTTTAATTTGTGGAAATTTTACCTTTAAAACCCTCTGCAATCCTTGTTTTCAAACAATCACAATTCAACCTAGAGTAAGAGACTTAGGAAATTTTAAAGTTTATAGCTTTTATGATTACCAAGAAATCCAATTTCTCTTGCATGCTAAATACCAAATTATCGGAAGCAAAATTTATCACTTATTATCCAAAAAGGCTTGTTTATTTTTAAAACAAACACTAAAATCTCCACTAAAAGCTTATGGAATAGGAATTGATGATAAAATTAGCAAACAAGGCTATGCACACAATGCTATCTTTCTTAAACATTTCAAAAAACTAGGTATTATCCCGCTGTATCACACGCTATTAGCTCAAAATTCTGTTTCTTATGCAGGAAAAGATTTGAAATTTCGCCAAAATAATCCACGCAATTTTTATTTAATGCGCAACATTACACACAAAAAAATTATTTTATTTGATGATCTCATCACCACAGGATTAACACTCAAAGAAGCCCAAAAGCTTCTAGCAGAGAAAGGTGCAGAAGTACTTATGGCTTTTGTTTTAAGCGATGCAAAATATTAGTCTTTTAAATAATATTCAATTGTAGAAACTACACGCACTTTTTTAATATGAGATGTATTTCTATCGCGGTTTAATACACTAAATTGCCCTTGCGAAGCCTTTTTGATTTTACCTAATGTGCTTTGAGAATCTTGTGCAAACTTCTGTGCCACTTCTCTTGCATTAAAAGTTGCTTCTTCAACCATTTCTGGTTTCACTTCATTAAGCTTGGTATAAAGATATTCGATTTCATAATCTTCCACTCTAACCACTGTGCCCTCTTTGCCAAGTTCTGTAAGTTTTTCTAAAGCTTTTCTACCTAAATCAATCTTATTAGTATAAACCAAAACCCTACCCTCACCTGAATAGCGATAAACTATACTTTGTGATTCACCATAAGCACTCCCTACTTTATCGGTGATTCTTGGTGCTTCTATTCTAATTTCTTCTGCTTGAATGCCTATTTTTTGTAAAAACTCTATGATTCTTTTAGAATCATTTTCTAATTCTTGATACAAAACATTCAAATCACTACTTGCACGCGTAAAATTGATAGGAAAAATCATCACATCCGCTAAAACCTCTCTTTCGCTCAAACCCTTAACAACAACACTTCTCTCTTTTGATTTAATATCTACAATAGCCTTACTAACCCCAAAGCTAACAATAGCGCTACAAATAACAAAAAATATTCCCAAAATAATTGCACTTGTTTTACTCATAGATAATCCTTAAATTTTTCTAATCTAACTGAAGTGGTGTCCACGATGCGATTCGAACGCATGGCCTCACGATTAGGAATCGTGTGCTCTATCCAGCTGAGCTACGAGGACTTAAAAATAAAAAACCCCAAAAAAAGGGGAGAAGCAAAGCAGAAGTTATTTTTTTGCAGCTGCAACAGCGTCTTTGAAACCTTTTCCAGCTTTAAATTTTGGAACAAATTTATCTTTTGTTTTATATTTCTTAGTTGTTCCAGGAACGGTTCCCTCTTTACCTTTTTGAAGCACAGTTTCAAATTTACCAAAACCTACAAGCTCAACACTTCCATCTTTTTTTGAGAGTGCTTTTTCAATTGCAGCAGTAAAAGCACTGATTGCTTTTTCAGCATCTTTTTTTGTTTCATACTTACCAACTTCTTTTACCAAGTCAACAAATTCAGATTTGTTCATTTAGAACCTCCATATTTTTATTTTAAACGCCATTATTGTAGCATAAATTATTAGCTTTGCAAGGCTTTTAGCAGAAAAATGAACTTTTTTGCGCGTATTTTACAGCTATTTTTAATCATTCTTATCTAATAAAGCAAACTTCTTATATTAAAATCATTATAAAATGGAGTTTATTAAGCTTTTTTTGAATAGAATTTAGCACAAAAAATTAACAATAATTTAAATAGGAGAGATTATGTCAATTAAAGTAGCAGTGAATGGGACAGGGAGAATTGGATTGTGTGTTTGCAAGATTCTTGGACAACGCGATGATTTGGAGCTAGTAGCCATTAACACCACTATGCCCATTGATACTTTAATCCACCTTTTGAAATACGATTCTGTCCATCAAAGTAGCGAAATTACTAAGATTAGCGAAAATCAAATTTGTATTGGCAAACAAAAAAATATCCAAATCATTAGCACAAGAAATATTCAAGAAACACATTTTGGTCAATACGGCGCTGAAATTGTTATAGAATGCACAGGGGCTTTTAATGATATTTCTAAAGCTTCACTACATCTCTATGATGGCATTAAGCGCGTTGTTATTTCAGCACCAGCTACTGATACTCCAACTTTTGTTTATGGGGTTAATCATCTAAGTTATGCTAATGAGCCTGTTATTTCTAATGCTAGTTGTACCACAAATGCCCTAGCACCACTCACCAAAGTCTTACACGAAAATTTCAAGATTCTAAGTGGTTTAATGACAACTATCCATAGCTATACCAACGATCAAAACTTACTTGATTCAAAGCACAAAGATTTGCGTCGTGCAAGAGCTGCTGCACTTAATATGATTCCAACCTCCACTGGGGCTGCAAAGGCTATTGGACTTGTCATGCCAGAACTTAAAGGCAAACTCAATGGCTTTGCAGTTCGCGTCCCAACCCCTGATGTAAGCTTGGTTGATTTAACTTGTGTGATAGAAAAACCTGCCACTAAAGAAATCATTAATGAAACTTTCAAAAAAGCCTCTCAAGAATCAATGAAAGATTTAATTTTTGTCGATGAAGAAAAACTTGTTTCGGGTGATTTTATCGGATCTCCTTATAGTGCGATTTTTATTCCTGATTGCACCACTATTGTCAATGAAAATCAAGTAAAAATTGTTGCTTGGTATGACAATGAATGGGGTTATTCCACGCGCTTAGTAGATATGGTGCATTTTGTTGGGCAATCTCTATGATTCATTTAGAAAATACCTACCAAAGCTCCCCAAACTATGATTCTAGCTTTTTATCTAAAGAATCCTTGCGATCTTGCTTTGAAAAGATTCAAGCAGAAAAAGAGAATGGGGTAAGCGGATATTACCACTTGCCCTTCCAAGAAAATTCAGATATTTTTACCTATCTTAGAGAATATCACTGCTTTTTGGATAATCTTAAAAATCTCGTGATTATAGGTATTGGCGGTAGTTCTCTTGGCACAAAAGCCATTGACGCTCTACTTTCACACCAACACAATCGCAGAAGGCTTAAATTACGCTTTTTAGAGCACACTGATCCTATTGTAATTAACAAAGAGCTTCAACGCATCAAATGGGAAGAAACATTATTTATTGTAATTTCAAAGTCTGGATTAACTATTGAAACCACTTCCCTTTTTAAATATGTTTTAAAACATTTCAATCTCTTAGATTCTAAGAGAAAAAATCACCTCTTAACAATCAGCGATGAAGATTCTCCACTTTTTCATTGGAGCAAGGAACAAAAAATACAAAACTTCACCATAAAGCCAAATATTGGTGGTCGTTTCTCTGTATTAAGCACCGCGGGATTGCTCCCACTTGGTATCTTAGGCTACAATCTCCAAAGCCTTCTTAAAGGTGCGCAAAATATGAGTCGATATTTCTTTAAAAACCCCACTAATGAGATTCTAAAAAAAGCAGCATTTCTAGCTCATTGCGAAACAAACTACCCCATTAATGTGCTTTTTTCTTACAGCAGTGTTTTTAGACATTTTAATGCTTGGTATGTGCAGCTTTGGGGAGAATCTTTAGGAAAGCTAGATTACACTGGGCAAAAAAGGGGATTAACTCCCATTGCCCTTATTGGCAGCATTGATCAACATTCCTTTTTGCAGCTTATTATGCAAGGTCCGCAAAACAAAAGTGTTACTTTTTTGAGTGTTGAAAAATTTTCTCAAAAGCCACTTTATATCCCTAATATTAAACTAAAGGGTTTAGAATCAA
The DNA here is from genome assembly GCF_023646285.1 of Helicobacter colisuis. NCBI lineage: Bacteria > Pseudomonadati > Campylobacterota > Epsilonproteobacteria > Campylobacterales > Helicobacteraceae > Helicobacter > Helicobacter colisuis. The sequence goes on from NZ_JAMOKX010000001.1 coordinate 237,441, forward strand.
CAGATTTTGTCAATGGCACCTCCTTTAATAAACTCTTGCAATTACAATGCATTTCCACCAAAGAAAGCATTATTGCAGAAAATGTCCCCACTGATTCTATTACTCTAGATCTTTTATGTGAAGAAAGCGTGGGTGAGCTTATTTTTTATTATGAATTACTTACTTCTTGCGTGGGAGCATTGCTACAAATTGATACATATAATCAACCAGGTGTTGAATTTGGAAAAAAAATATTGAGAGAAAAATTTACACATATTTAAATTTTTCTTCACTTTTTTTCTTTTATTTATACTCTTTTTCACAAAAAAAATTTAAAATATCCATAAATAGACAAAAAGGAGTATAAATGGGCTTTATTGAAACAATTAAAGAAAAGGCAAAGGCAAATCAAAAAACTATTGTCCTACCTGAAACTAACGACATACGCACTCTTGAAGCTGCACATAAAGTTTTGAAAGAAAAAATTGCAAATCTCATTTTGTTGGGAGATGAAGCTACTCTCAAGGCAGAAGCAGCAAAAGCCAATTTGAATTTAGATGCGGCAACTTTTATCAATCCCGCTTCCTGTGATGAACTAGAAAACTATGTGGAGCTATTTGTTAAGCTTCGAGGACATAAAGGTTTGAGTGAAAAATCTGCTAGAGCGTTGCTTTTAGAAAATCCACTTTATTTTGGAGTGGCTTTGGTCAAATCCCAAAAAGCAGATGGAATGGTAGCAGGAGCTATTAACTCTACTGCTGATGTGTTGCGTGCAAGTTTGCAGATTTTGGGGACAAAAAAAGATTCCAAGCTTGTTTCTGCTTTCTTTTTAATGGTAGTTCCCAATTGTGATTATGGTGAAAAAGGAATTTTTATTTTTGCTGATAGTGGTTTGGTGCAAAATCCAAATGCTCAAGAGCTCGCCTCAATTGCTATTGATTCAGCCAAAAGCTTTCAGTCTCTTGTGGGTAAAGAACCCATTGTAGCAATGCTTTCTCACTCAACCAAAGGAAGTGCTAAACACCCCGATGTTGATAAAGTCATAGAAGCCACTAAACTCGCCCAAAGTCTTGCTCCACAAATTGCCATTGATGGAGAATTTCAGCTTGATGCAGCCATTGTCCCAAGTGTTGGTAAATCAAAGGCTCCTGAAAGCAAAATCGCAGGATATGCTAATGTTTTAGTTTTCCCAGACTTGGATTCGGGAAATATTGGTTATAAACTCACACAAAGACTAGCCAAAGCTGAAGCTTATGGACCAATCACACAAGGGATTGCTGCGCCTGTGAATGATCTCTCAAGAGGTTGCAGCAGTGATGACATTGTTGGAGTTGTTGCTGTCACAGCGCTCCAAGCACAACAAAATTAGGAGGAAAATATGGATATTTTAGTTATTAATTGTGGAAGCTCTTCTCTTAAATATCAACTTATCAATACTGATACAGAAGCTGTTTTAGCAGCTGGAATCTGCGATAGAATCGGCATTAGTGGAGGGCAATTTACTTATAAGCCACAAGGCGGTGAAAAATCTATTCAAAATACTGAAATGAAAGACCATGAAGTCGCAATAAAGCTCGTGTTAGAAGCGCTTACCAATCCTAAAACAGGCATTATTAGCTCTTTAGATGAAATCAAAGCAGTAGGACATAGAATCGTGCATGGCGGAGAACACTTCACACATTCAGCTGTTATTACTGATGAAGTGATTTCACACATTGAAGAATGTGCCGATCTTGCACCTTTGCACAATCCCGCACATTTATTGGGAATCCGCGCTTGTCAAGCTTTAATGCCAAGCACTCCAATGGTTGCAGTCTTTGACACAGCATTTCACCAAACTATGCCACCAAAGGCTTTTATCTATGGACTTCCTTATGAATACTATGAAAAATACAAAGTTCGTCGCTATGGATTCCACGGCACTAGTCATAGCTATGTCTCTAAACGCACTGCAGAATTTTTAAAAATCCCACTTGAAAATTCCAAAATTATCACCTGTCATTTAGGTAATGGATCTAGTATTTGTGCTATAGAAAATGGAAAAAGCATTGATACAAGTATGGGATTAACTCCGCTTGAAGGCTTAGTTATGGGAACAAGAAGTGGAGATCTTGATCCTGCAGTTATTGATTATATCGCCCAAAAAGAAAATTTAAGCACAAAAGAAATTATGAATATTTTAAATAAAAAATCTGGTGTTCTTGGAATCTCTGGGCTTTCAAGCGATTTTAGAGATTTGTTAGCAGCTGATGAAAATGGAGATTTAAAAGCTCGTTTTGCTAGAGAAGTCTTTGCTTATAGAGTGGCAAAATACATTGGATCTTATACTGCTGCGCTAACTGGAGTTGATGCTATTACCTTTTGTGCTGGAGTGGGAGAAAATGCAAAATTCATTCGCGGTAAAATCGTCTCCCACTTACAATTCTTAGGAATCACCTTAGATGAAGAAGCAAATCTTGCAACCGTTGGTGTTGAAGGAATCATCTCTACCCCTGATTCTAAAGTCAAAGTATGTGTAATCCCTACCAATGAAGAACTAATGATAGCACGCGATACCAAAGCACTCGTATCCAAAATGAAATAATCTCATTCCACCTCTTTTGGTGGAATTTGCTCTCAATCCTGCTTATCTAAATATTTTTTATCAAACAAACTATTAAGATGCACATTTCCTAACGCTACTTTTAAAGAAGTGAAAAAATCTGGATTAGCTTCTTCCATTTCTTTTAGCATTTGCTTTGTTTTTTCTCTTGCATAAGGGCGTTTATCATCACTTTGCCACATAATAGGACAATTGCAATCTGGAGCAATATAAATATTGTTTTTGGCAATAAAGTCAATAATCTGCCTTTCTCTTAGAAAAATTAATGGGCGAATCACATACAAACCATTTTGTGCCTTATAAATAGGTGGCATAGAGCGCAAAGCACCATTATAAGTCAGATTCATCATAAAACTCTCTACTGCATCATCTAAATGGTGGGCTAAAGCAATTTTATTAAATCCTCCCTCCAAAGCCTTAGAATACAAAGCCCCTCTTCGCATACGCGAACAAAAGCTACAATACACACTACCCTCTCGGCGATTTTCTTCTAAAATTTTATAAATATCTGTGCGATAAAGCTCATAGGGAATCCCTAATTTTTCACAATATTCAAAAATATATTCATATTCCCCCCCTCTGCCATAATCCACCGTGAGTGCCTTAAACTCAAAATCAAAGGGAGCATATTTTTTTAATCTTGCTAATAGGGTTGCTAAAAGTATCGAATCTTTTCCGCCACTCAAACCCAATAAAACTCTATCACCCTCTTTTATTAAGCCAAATTCAGCATTTGTGCTACCTGTAATCTTAAGAATTTTTTTACTAATTTCAATCTTATTTTCCATTTCTACTCTTAATTTTCTTTAATTTTTTCTTGAAGATTTGTAGCGATAAATTCTTTAATTTCTTGCTCTAAAATTAAGTTTTTATCATATTTGATGACTGCTACTTTTTCATTTTGATTAATAAACCATTCCAAAACTCCCTTAAGTTCTGCTAAAATCTCCAAATCTTCATTTTTAACACTTTCCCTCAAAGGCAAATAGAAATTTTTCTGGGAAGTTGGACTAGCCAAAAACACCAAAAGTAAAATCCACAAAAACGAAACTAAAACTACAAAAACACTAATGGCAAACATACCAAAATACTCATACAATAGCCCGCCAATAAGCGCACCAATAAAAGAACCAAAATATCCAAAAGAAGTAAAAATTCCTAAAGCACTACCTTTTTGATGCGCTTTACAATAGCGACTAGCAAGACTCTGCATAACGGGCTCATGCACTGAAAACCCAATAAAAAATATTAAAACCCCAACAACAAACAGCCAAATATTTTGACTAAGCATTAAAAGATATGCCAACATAAAAAGCAAGATTCCAAGCACCAAAACATTTTTAAACTTACCTTTTTTTTCTGCAAAAATAGCTGCTGGAATCATCGCAAAAAACCCAAAAAGACTAGCTGGAATATAAACTTGATATAAATCTTCTTTAGGCATTTCAAAGCCTTTAGTTAGCGCAATGGGAATAATTAAAAACGCTAAAGTCATAAAACTTTTTTGTAAAAAGTTGGTGATATTCATAATTTGTAGATTCTTATTTTTTAAAATTGTCATATAATTATCTGAACTTGAGATAAAACTATAATGAATCTTGGGGGCTTCTGGCACAAATAAAATCAAGATTCCTAAGCTCAAAACTCCCAAAACAGCCGTAATCCAAAACAAACTTGCTACGCCAAAATAAGCCCCCAAAATAGGACCTAAAATCAAAGCGGCTGTAAAACTAAGAGAAATAGTAGCGCCCATTAATGCCATAGCTTTAGTGCGTTTTTCTTCACGCACCAAATCTGCAATCATCGCACTTACCACTCCTCCAATCGCTCCTGCTCCCTGCAAGAATCTCCCTACAATAAGCATATAAATATTATCACTCATCGCACAAACAATAGAACCTAAAACAAAAATCAGTAATCCAAGAGCAATAATACTTTTGCGCCCAAATTTATCACTCAAAAAACCAAAAGGTATTTGAAATAAGACTTGAGTAAGCGCATAGCCACCTATAGCAATGCCCATCAAAGTAGGATTCATTCCTTCTAAAGAGAGGGCATATAAGGATAAAAGTGGCATAACAACAAATAAACCAAAAAATCGTCCTGCCAAAATAATACTTAAAGGTATTGTTTGCTTTATTAAAGAATGCTCTTTCATAGATTCTCCATTTTTTTGCTAAAATTACAAAAACAGAAAGCTAATTCTACCTAAAATACCATAAATAAGGCAATACAATGCGACTAATTTTAGCCACCTCTAATCAAGATAAAATCAAAGAAATTCAGGCAATTTATCAAAACTTAAAAGACAACCTAGAGATTCTTGCTTGGGATGTACTTATCTCTCCCTTTGAGATAGAAGAAAATGGGCAAACTTTCCAAGAAAACGCGCTTATTAAATCCAAAAGTGTTTTTAACGCCCTCAAAGAAAAGAATCTCTTAACACAAAACGATATTATTCTCTCTGATGATAGCGGAATCTGTGTGGATGCACTTGGTGGTAAGCCAGGAATCTATAGTGCTCGATATAGCGGAGGAGATTCTCAAGCCAATTTAGAAAAACTTTTAACAGAAGTTGCCAAACTTCCCAATCAAACTTCAAGCGCTTATTATTGTGCAAGTATTGGAATTAGCCATTTTTACGGAGACTTTAGCACTCATGGATTTATGTATGGCGATGTGATTGCGCATAAACGAGGCAAAAATGGGTTTGGCTATGATCCTATGTTTATCCCCAAAGGCTTTAATCAAACCTTAGCAGAACTTAGCGATAAAGAAAAAAATTCAATTTCGCACCGCACCATCGCTCTAAAAAGAGCGGAATTTATTCTAAAATCCTTACTTTTCAGCTAAAATTTGCATTTTCCCTTTTTTTAGCTCGATATAAAGCTCCTTGTCTCCATTTGAAGAATAATTAAGCTTTCCATTTAAATAAGCTTTGTAGTCTTGATGATAGCTGATTTTAAAGAGATTCTTACCCTCTTCGTTAGGATAAGGCGAGATATTAATTTTGCTAAATTGTATATTTTTCTCCTCTCTCTTATTAAAAATTTGTCGCTTCACTGCAGCAAATGCATTGTATTTTTGCCCATCATAGCGAATAAAATCTTCACCATAAAAAGAAAGATACTCATCAATGGCATTATTTTTCCAAGCTTCTTTCCACTGAAATAAATCTGATAAAATAATCTCTAAGTCCTCTTTTTTGGCTTCTTTAATTTCATTAGCAAAAGTAATTAACAAAGAATCGCGATGATTAACAATTTGATCCACTTCTTTTAAAAGATTATTCTCAATAGCAATACAACCGCGTGTATTAAGCTCTTCTCTGTTTCCATTAAGTGGCATTCCATGAATCCAAATTCCATAACCTGTGCGTTTTTGCAATCTATCATAAAGGTTAGGATAAGAAGTTGTCAAAGCCAAAGGTCCATAATATTGATTTAAACCAACTAATCTTTGCTCTAGCGTATAAACCCCAATAGGTGTTGCCAAATCTCCCTCTTTTTGTTTGTTTCCGCCTTTAGATCCAACCAAACTATTTGCATTTAGCCTCTCCGCCCACTTGCCATTTTCCAAAACATAAAGTTTTAGTTTTGGAGATTCTAGCTTTGGCGCATCTTTTGAAGCAATAAAAAGATATTTTAAATTCTCATAATAACCAAAACGCGTATCTTGGTTTTTAAGCATTTCTTTCCAATAATCTCGTGTTTGTAAAATCTCATCAATCTTTTTTTCTAGTGCTTCCACTCCTTTTTCTCTATAAAGCCCAATCCACTCATACTCATTAGCATAACTCAAAACCGCTATTAACAATAACCATATAACTTTCATTTTCTCTCCATTTAATCTTCAAAATCATAGCCAACTTTCTTTAAGCTTTCTTTTTGCTTACTCCAGCCTGACACAACTTTAACCAAAAGCTCTAAATACACTTTTTTCTCGATAAACTTCTCTATTTTCTCTCTTGCGCTTTTTCCAATTCTTTTTAAAGTTTTACCCTCTTTGCCAATTACCATTGCTTTTTGGCTTTCTTTGTGAGTAACGATAGTTGCTTTGATATAATCCAAATCCTTTTTTTCTTTATAAAGATTGACTACAACATCACTTTCATAGGGTAGCTCATCACTAAGATTTTCAAAACACGATTCTCTAATCATCTCTTTTACAATCTCTTTGGTGCTATTTGGGCTTAAAATTTCTGGATTATAGTAATAAGGATTTGGTGGCATCATTTCTGCTAATTTTTTCACAACATTTTTTAAAGAGCCCAAATCCCTATAAGAAATAGGTATCAATGCTTTATAGAAATCTTGATATTTTTGATATTCTTGTATTTTGCAAAACAACTCTTCTTTACTTATACTATCACTCTTAGTTAAAAGTAGTAAATGGGGTTTATTTTTTGCACTTTGCAAAAACTCTTCATAAAAACCAATCTTATCGCTAACTGGTGCTAAAAAAAGCAAAAAATCGCAATCTTGCATCGCCTGCATTGCTTCTTTTAACATATACTGATTGAGTAATTTTTCCTGTTTATGAATCCCAGGAGTATCCACAAAGACAATTTGCACCCCTTCGTGCATTAAAACCAAATTCATTCGCTTTCTTGTTGCATTTGCCTTATGTGAAACAAGCGCTAATCTCTCACCCAAAAGCGTATTTAAAAAAGTGCTTTTCCCTGCATTTGGTCGTCCCAATACCGCTACAAATCCTGCTCTACTTTCCAAGAAAAACCCTATAAAATATATCGTGCAATATCACTATTAGCCACAAGATTATCTAGCTTTTCTTTGACAAGAGATTCTGTGATTTCCACTTCCTGACCCTTGTAATTTTCTGCTTCAAAGCTAATTTCTTCAATAACCTGCTCTACAACCGTGTGCAATCTTCTAGCCCCAATATCCTCTGTTTTTTCATTAGCTAGTTGAGAATAATGCGCCAAAGCCCTAATGGCTTCTTCACTAAATTTTAAAGTTACTTCTTCAACTGCTAAAAGTGCTTCATATTGCTTTAAAATTGAATTTTTAGTTTGAGTTAATATTTTATAAAGCACTTCTTCATCAAGGCTATTTAGCTCAACGCGCAAAGGAAATCTTCCTTGTAATTCTGCAATCAAATCACTAGGCTTACTCAAACTAAAAGCCCCTGCAGCAATAAATAAAATATGATCAGTTTTAATACTTCCATATTTGGTATTTACAATACTTCCCTCTACAATAGGTAGTAAATCTCTTTGAACTCCTTCTTTGCTTGGATCTTGTCTGCCTTGAGCATTAGAGCTCACAGCAACTTTATCAATTTCATCAATAAAGATAATACCGCTATTCTCCGCTCTTTTTAGCCCCTCTTGCTTAATGCCTTCTAAATCCAATAGGGCTTCACTTGCTTCAATCTTTAGAATCTCTTTTGCCTCTTTGATACTCACTTCTTTTTTGGGATTTTCTTTAGGCGAAGCAATAAAAACCCTAGCAATAGTCTCTTGCACTTTTGCAAACTCTGCTGGCATATTTCCATCTTCAATCTCAAAGGCGCGTTTTGGAACTTCAATCTCAATTTTTAGATGATCGACTTCTCCATTTTCTACCTTTTGTCTCATCTTTTCTGAAGCTTTTTCATATTCTTCTATTTTTTGCTCACTAGCACCTTTAGGAAGCGGAGGGATTAATTTTTCTACAATCTTATCTAAAACATATTTTTGAATCCCTTGTGCATTTTTTTGGCGATGCTCTTCTTTAACCAGATTGATAGAAGCCACCACCAAATCTCTTACCATTGATTCAACATCTCTTCCCACAAATCCCACTTCCGTGTATTTGCTAGCTTCTACTTTAACAAAAGGCAATCCCATCATTTTAGCCATGCGTCTTGCAATTTCAGTTTTACCAACTCCTGTTGAACCAATCATCAAAATATTTTTGGGCATAACTTCTTCTTGAATCTCTTTTGGAAGTTGCAATCTCCGATAACGATTTCTCAATGCAATAGCGACAATTTTTTTAGCATCATTTTGCCCAATAATATATTCATCCAAATAACTCACAATCTCTTTTGGTGTCATCGCAATGTAATTTTCCATTTTTCCTACTTTTGTTCCTTATTTTAAAGTTCTAAAATCTTAATATTCTGATTAGTATAAATGCAAAGCTCTCCTGCAATTTTAAGCGATTCTAAAACTAAATCTTTTGGTTGCATTTGCCCACCACCAAATCTATCCAAAGCTCTAGCAGCCGAGAGTGCATAATTTCCGCCACTACCAATAGCAGCAATTCTTCCATCTTCTGGCTCTACCACATCGCCTGTGCCACTTAAAATAAAAATTTTCTCCTTATTTAAAACAATCATCATCGCCTCTAAACGCCTTAAATACTTGTCTTTACGCCATTCTTTAGAAAACTCTATCACTGATTTAAGCAAATCCCCTTTTTTGTTTTCTAAGATTCCCTCAAACATATCAAAAAGACTAAAAGCATCTGCTGTGCTTCCTGCAAAGCCACTTAAAATCTGTCCATGATAAAGTGTGCGAATCTTAGTAGCATTACCCTTTAAGACACAATTTCCAAAAGTAACTTGTCCATCTCCGCCAATGACTGCCCCATTTTCTGTTTTATAGGCTAATATCGTTGTTGCTTCAAACATTACAGCGCCTCTACATCAATTTTCAAATTTGCGTGGATTCCACCGCCTAATTTAATTTCTACTTCATAAACCCCTGTAGATTTAATGGGACTTTTAAGCTCAATACTTTTTTTGTCAATCTCCAAACGATGCGCTCTAGCAAGCTCTTCTGCAATATCTTCTTTGGTAATTGCACCATAAAGAGATCCATTTGCACCAACTTTTTGAGAAATTTTTAGAGTAATTTCCTCAATCTTCTTGGCTGCCATTTCCATTAAAGCTCTATTTTCTGCTGCTTGTTGTGCTATCTTTTTTTGTGTTGCTTTGTAGCGATTAATCACTTCATTAGTTGCAAAATCTGCCATTCCCTTAGCAATTAAAAAATTCTTTCCATACCCATCTTTTACTTCGCAAATTTCACCTTTTTTTCCTAATGCTTTCACATCTTGTAATAATAATACTTTCATCGATACTCCTTAAATTTTTGAAATTTTAACATTTTTTATTAAATAAACAATAAGAGAATATTTCAGTTTTTTGCTTTTATTACCAAAAATAAAAAATAGTTTAATTATTTTATACTTTTTTAAAGTTTCTAAGAATATGATACAAAAATTTTTTAACCCTAAACCTAAACCTAAACAAAATTGATAAAGAATTTCTTATGCAAAAAAACTATCATCTTTTTATCATTATGTTAAGTGCAATGGTTACTATTTCAACACTTTATATCACACAGCCCATACAGCCTTTATTAATTAAAGAGTTTTCTATTTCTACCACTCAAGTTACCCTTTTTACTTCCATTCCCCTTTTTATGTTAGCCATCGCCCCTATTTTTTATGGTTATTTATTAGAAAAGTTTGATACTCGACTTATTTTAATTATTTCACTAGCCTTGCTTGGAATCTTTCAATGCCTTTTGTGTTTAAGCCAACAATATAGCAGTTTTCTAATCCTTAGAATTGGAGAATCGCTTGCTATTCCTGCGGCACTTACAGCAACCGTTACTTGCCTTACACGCATTGATTCTAGCAATAAATACATTGGCGCCTATATTGCTTCTACAATTTTTGGCGGTGTTCTCTCTCGCGTTGGTGGTGGAATTTTGACGACTATTTTTTCTTGGAAATTCACTTTTTTAGCCCTTGGAATTACAAGTCTTGTGATTGCAGCACTTATTACAAAGCTCCCAAATACTAACGAAAAAATTAAAAATACAAAAATCACCTTTAGAATCTTTTTAGATTTTTTAACAGACAAACGCTTTTTCTTGTTGTATTTTGCAGCATTTTTAATCCTCTTTTGTTTTCAAGGCACTCTTAATTTTATGCCCCTTTATGTTTCCTCCCTTGATCCAAGCACTACTGCAGCACAAATTGGCTTTATGTATCTTGGATATATCATTGGTATTCTAGCTGCTCTTTTTTCACAAAAAATTATCAAATTTATTGGTGGAGAAATAAAAACTATCAGCATCGGTTTTGTGATTTTTTCTTGTGCGTGTCTTATGATGCTTTATGGAGATTTTTGGCAACTCTTTTTTGCAGTGTTTGTGTTAAGTGCCGGTATGTTTATCATTAACTCCACTCTTTCTGCATTAATCAACACAATCTCCACCAAGCAAAAGGGAATCACCAATGGCTTGTATCTTGCTTCATACTATGCAGGTGGCGCACTTGGGACAACATTGCCCACTTACATTTATCGCCCTTTTGGCTGGAATACTCTTTGTTTGATTCTAGGGATTATTTTGTTTGTAAGCGCTTTGATTTTTTATCAATCTAAAAAACATTTTATCAAAGGATAAATCTATGAAATGGCTAGAAGAAAATTATGATCAAATAAACCCTTTAGGTAATCTAAATATCCTTAACTTACCGCCAAATTCTTGCAGTGATATTTTAGCTATTTTACTTAGCCTTAGTCCAAAAAGTTTTAATCTTTTTTGGCAATCCCAAACCCTGCAAAATATTTGCCAAAATTATCTCCAAGAAAATTTAAACTTTAAGCTTATTAAACAAGCTCAACTTAGTCTATTACTTCAACTACAACACTCATCTAATAACCCAAAAATCAAAACCATTCTCCAAGAAACTCTAAATAAACTTAAAATTCTCAATCAAAATCAAATCATTGAAGAAGCCCACTTCAAATATCTTTTGCAATTTCTCTCAAAAATCCCTTTAGATTCTCAACAAATCAGAACTACCCCACCCACTTCTTCCATACAACATTTTGAAAATTTCTTTGAAGAAAGCCTTGCAATTTTAGAAAATCAAATGCACTCTATCCCCATGTTTGCAGATATTCAAAAATCATTACAAAATCTTTTAACAAAAACCAAGTCTCAACATTTCTCCATAGGAATCACAGGAGTGTTAAGTGCAGGCAAAAGCACTTTATTAAATGCGCTTTTAGGCAAAGAGATTCTAGGTAGCTCCACTATACCAGAAACTGCAAGTCTAACAACTCTCAAATATAACGAAACTTCCTATGCAAAAATAAATTTTTGGAGCAAACAAGAATGGGAAGATTTAAAAAACACCCTAGAACCAAACTATCTTGAATCTTTATTACAAAACCAAGAATTCCAAAGCTTTCTTTCTCAGTATATTTTAGATTCTAATCCCAAACAAAGCCTTGAGATTCCACTTGAAGAGCTACCAAAATTCACTTCTGCGAACTCTCCTAGCAAACTTTGCAATCTTATCAAAGAAACTACACTCTTTACGCCCTTGCAATTCTTGCAAAATCAAGTGGAAATTGTTGATACTCCAGGACTTGATGATCCTATTATCCAAAGAGAAGAAATCACCAAGAATTATCTTTGCCAATGCGATTTGCTCATTCATGCGATGAATGCCTCACAAAGCGCCACCCAATTAGATATTAACTTTATTTTAGAAGCTTTGCAAAACTCCAATATTTCAAGGATTCTTATTATCTTAACCCACGCTGATTTACTCTCAAAAAAAGATCTACTTCAAGCTCTAGATTACACTAAAGAAACTATACAAAGCCAAATCTCTACACTCCAAGATGGTGCTCTGTTGATAAAGCGCCTAGATTTTCTTTGCCTTGCAAGCTATCCTGCACTTCTTTGCCAAACTAATCCCCAAAAAGCTAAAGAATTAGGATACACCCTCCAAGAATCCAATTTTAATGCTCTCATTGAATATTTACAAAAAACTCTCATAGGAAGCAATAGCACCAAAGCAAAAGATCTCATTTATCTAGCTACACAAGGCTTTAAAAAAGCCTTTCTTACTTTGCAAGAAAATCTCAATCTTGAAAAAACACTACTTTTTAGCTCAAGAGAATCCATTCTCTCTCTTATTGAAAGCACCAAACAAGAGATACAAAAGGCTAAAGATGAGCTAAACTCCACCAAGCAAAAACTACAAGCCATACAGCAACAATTACAAGACTATGCCAACACAGCAACAAACCTGCTCTCCCAAAAGCTTCTTGAAGCACAAAACATACTCATTGAACGAATCTTTGAAGACATTATGTATGATTACAATCAAAACAAAACACCAAGTAAAGAACGAGTAGAAAAAATTCTCCTGCAAGGCTTAAAAGATTTTTTAATTGATATTCTAAGAGTTTATCAGTATAATTTTTCTCAAAAAATCTCTCAACTCATCAGCCAATTTACCCTAAATCACAGCTTAAAACTCTCACAAATCAAGCTTAATGAGACTTTGATTCTTAAAGTTAAAATACAAATTTTAAATCATATTTCATTAAAACACAAAGATACAAAGCTTCTCAATTCATTACAAAATGCTTTTTCTTTAGGCTTTGAATCTTTTAAAGAATCCATCTATAACCAAAGCAAAACTATCCAATCGCAGCTCTTTTTAAATCTCCAAAATCACTTTAATGAGATTTTAGAAGAATCAGAACTTATTTTGCAAACTAAAGAAAAGATTCTCCAAAAAAGCCTTGAAGATTCACAAAATAATTCAGAAAACAAAGTCAAAAAAGAACAAGAAATTCTTGCCCTTCAAGGACAAATCAAAAATCACCTAAACCAACTCCAAAATATCCAAGAATACGCAACAAGGATTTCCAATGCTTAAACAATTCCTAAAAGAATGCCAAGAGATTCTACAAAAAAACTCACAAACCACCCCAATCCAAAAGTTACTTTTAGATTGCCAAAACAATCTTAATCCAAATGACTACTCCCTAGAATTTTTTCGTGATCTTTATGATAAAAATCAAGAATCTATGCAAATTGCTATTATTGGGCAATTCTCAAGCGGTAAAAGCACCTTTTTAAATGCTCTTTTGGGTGAAAATATCTTGCCAACTGGAATCACACCAATAACTTCAAAAGTCTGCAAAATCTGTTATGGGGATGAATATATTTTGGAGGTTGTTTATAAAAATGGACATAAGATTCCACAAAATATTGATTTTCTCCACAAGCTTACAAGACAAAATTCTCAAAACATTGATTATTTTTGCCTTTATGCACCTATTTTACTCTTAAAAGAAATTAATTTTCTTGACACTCCAGGGTTTAACTCCCAAAATCAAGAAGACACCAACACAACTTTAAAAATTCTAGAAAATGTGGATGGAATTATTTGGCTAACGCTTATTGATAATGCTGGAAAAAATAGCGAAAAACAGCTCCTTAAGGAATTCATCAAACATTATGCACAAAAAAGTCTTTGTGTTTTAAACCAAAAAGATCGCTTAAAATCTCAAGAAGAAATCAATTTAAGCGTTCAATATGCCAAAGAAGCCTTTAATGGAATCTTTGCAGAAGTCATTCCAATTTCTGCAAAAATAGGACTTCAAGCCAATCTAAACTCCCCTCAAAAAATCCTAAAAAATCTTCTCTCCAATCTCTCTTCAAAGATTCAAAATCTCATTCACATAGAAAATAAAGAATTGCTTTTAAGCACCTTAGAATCTGATTTTCAATTCACTTCAAAATCCATTCAAAACACAAGCCAAAACAATACTGATTATATAAACCTAATCAAACAATCCAATATGCAAGCTATCTTTGATTTCATAACACATACTATCAAGCCCAAAGCAACCCTTTCTAAAGAATACAGCACTCTTAAAAAACTTAAAGAAATGCATATTTTACTTCATTACCAATACCACAAAACTTTACTTTGCTACAAATCTTTAACTAAAATATTTATTAATCATCTCCACAATACCACTCTAAAAAGCCAAACTCACCAAGAAAAGCAACAGCAAATTTTCAACAATCTCTATAAAACCTTAGATTTGCTTTTGGATTCTCTTGCGCAAAATATCTATAACAATCTAGAAAAAATCACTCTTAATTTTCCCATTAAGCAAAAATCACTTTTTAAAGAAAAAATTATTTTACAAAGCAAGGAAGTTGTGTCGCTACCATTAGAGCAAATTAAAATCCGCCTCCAAAATCAAGATTCACCTTTTCAAAAAGATTTCAAAGCCTTAAGCGCACAAATCCATAATTTTTGCAATTTATTCCGAGATTTAGTGGAAGAATTCTCAAAAGATTTAAAATCCAAAACCAAGCAATGGCAAGACAAAGAAGTTCAAAAACAAGAGATTTATAAATACGCCCCAAATAGCCAAAGCCTCAAAGACTTGCAACATTTTTCACAGCAATATTACGAATGCCTTATAACTGATTTTGATAAAAATGACTTACTAGCCACCTCCAATCTCCAAAGCCAACTTCACTTCTTAAGCCATTTTCTAACACTAAATTATAATAACGCAATTGAATCGGCACTCAACAAGCTTGATTTAAAACTTAAAAACTCCATTGCCAAACATCAAGAAAATCAAGATTTTGCAATTTTTTCACCCACCCTAGAAAATATCCGCGATTATCTTAATGAATCTTTTTGTTTTGAACCCTTACAAGCTCAATTATTTGGACCTATGAATCTACTTAAAAAAACCCATTCTCAATTTTTAAAAGGCTTGGAGAATCTCACGTGCGATAAAATTCAACTTATCAATGATAAAATGACAAATCTTAAGACAGAAATTGATAAAATTATAAAAAATTTACAAATTATCAAAAATTTTATGAATATGGAACCAGAGTTGCTTATAAGCAAACAAGACACTAAAAACAAGGAAGTTTAAATGAAAGTAGAGCTCTTAGAGCCATACATTCAAATTAGCATTGAAAAAGAATCACGCTTTTTAAAACGCGCTATTGATTTTGCATACAAGCACTTCTCCAAAGCCTATCGCCTCTCTAGTTCAGTATTGATTTTAGATGATGGGGAACGCTATAAAAAGGATTATTTTTTAAATTGGGCTTATCATGTCGCTATGCAAGAAGAAAATAAAAAAGACAATCCAAGCTTCCAATCCATCATCGATAGTAGCCACCTTCCAATCCGCATTAAAATGATTGAAAACAAGGCTATTTTAGAGCATATCATTGTTTCTTTGCAAATCCTGCATAGTAGCCTAGCAAGAGCGCAAGTTTGTTTGCGACTAAATCGCCCAAATCGTCTTGCAAGACGCTATTTGACTTCCTTATTTCAAGATTTTCTTATTAGCTACACTAAGCAAGAAATTTTTTTAGATTCAAGTAGCTCTTATTTTTGGGAAAAACTCATTGCAATGCTCTCTCAAAAAATTATCCACAATGTTGTTTTGGATTTTGATTATGAAACTTTCAAAACCAACAACACTTTTGAATGCTTTGAGCCCTACACTACCAAGGAAGAAAGATTGCTTAAGAGAAGTTATAGAATCTTAGGTTGCAGAGAAGACGATGAGTTTGAAAGTGTAAAAAATCGCTACATTGAACTTGCAAAAATTTATCATCCTGACAATGTTTATGGACAAGATTCCAAAATTATCGAAGGTTACTCTGAAAAATTCCGCATTATTAATGAAGCCTACGAAAACATTAAATCAAACTTTAAATGCTATTTAAGGAGTTAAAATGTCGCAAGAAAATGAATCTGTTGAATTAAATCTTGAAGAAAAGCCTAAAAAAAGCCATTTTTTAACTTATCTGTTATTGCTAATCTTACTTATTGCCATTATTTTTAGCTTAGGTTACTATTTCCTTAATAACGGAGTGGGCAAAAATATCATCAGCAATCTACAAAACTCACTAAACAAAAAAGAAATGCAACCTGCTAATGACGAACACACACAAAAATACGCCAAAGATGAAGAGATTGAACGCCTACAAAACGCCCTTATTCAAAAAGAAAAAGAGCTTCAAAAACTCTCTCAATCTCTAAGCAACTCAACACAAAAGCCAACAACACTGCAATTACGCTATACCATCAAACCTAAAAAACAAATCATAGCAGAGTGCTTTTCAATGCAAACTGGAAAATGGGAGATTCCACAAGGTTGCCTTTTATCTCTTACTACCAAAATTAACAAAGAATTAGAAAATGACAAAAAAGTTGTTGCCTTTGAAGTGCAAGGAATCGTTGATAACAACCCCTATAAGGGACTTTCTCCTGAACTCAAGCAAGAAGGTTTAGCTAGTTTTAGAGCGTGGAATGCAATTAGAGAAATTAACAAAAAGCTGCCAAATGTTACTGCCTTTGAAGGTCCAAGTTTAGAATCAAAAGACAAACGAGGCTATAGAATCAAAGCTTATTTCGTAGAATGAAAGAAATTCACACTTTAGGTGTAATCTTACGCCCCTCAACCCCCGAACTCAAAGAATATTTTTTGGAGTTTCAAAGCCTTGCCCATTCACTTGGCTTTGAAGTTTTGCTAGATTCTATTAGTGGTGGTATGATTAATAGAAATGGTTTAAACTTCCAAGATCTCTGCCAATATTGCGATGCTTTAATTTCTATTGGAGGTGATGGCACACTCATCTCCACTGCTAGACGATCTTTTTCATATCAAAAGCCAATTTTGGGAATCAATATGGGGCATTTGGGATTCCTTACAGATTTACAAAAACACGAAGTTCAATCTTTTTTGCCAAATCTTAAAACTGGAAACTACAATATCACCAATCATATGATGCTTGAAGGAAAAATTGATGATAAAACAAGCTTTTTTGCACTCAATGATATTATTTTAGCCCGTCCTAATGATGCTTCTATGATTCATCTCAAAGCCTATATTGATGGAAATTACTTTAATTCTTACTATGGAGATGGTTTAATTCTTGCTACCCCAACAGGCTCTACAGCTTATAATATTAGCGCGGGTGGCGCCGTTGTCTATCCTTTCTCTCACAATCTACTTTTAACCCCTATTTGTGCGCATTCTTTAACCCAAAGACCTCTAATTCTACCTGCAAATTTTACCATTGATATAGAGCTTGGAGAACAGGGGATTTGCAATATTGTTATTGATGGACAAGAAAATAAAACTCTCAAATCCGGGCAAAAAATCTCCATAAAAACCCAAAAAGATGGAGCCAAGCTCATTCACAACATTCATTGGGATTATTTTAAAATTCTCAAAGAAAAATTTCATTGGGGAGATTATGAATAATGCAAAAAATCTTAATCAAAAAAATCGTTATCAAAGATTCTCCTGCCTTTAAAGTTGCTTGTTTTGAACCTTCACCCTTTTTTAATGTTTTTAGTGGAGCAAGTGGGGCTGGAAAGTCTGTTTTAATGGAATCAATCCTAGCTCTTTTTGGATTAAAAGAAAGCAACGCACAAACCCTAGAAGCCACGCTAGAACTCTATGGAATCCCAGAAGAATTTCAAGGCTTAATTGATGAGGGCGAAGTTATCTTAACACTTACCAAAAAAGACAAAATCCGCTATTTTTTAAACGCGCAAAATATTCCTAAAAAGAAAATTACTGAAATCTTTGCCCCATTTTTAAAACACTTAGGCACAAAATCTTATAATTCTTTTAAAGAAGAGAATCTTTTTTTTGCTTTAGATTCATTTTGCAGCGCTCAAGATTCAAAACACAAAAACTTTTTAGAGGACTACCAAAATGCCTTTGGCGCATACCAAAATGCTAAAAATGCACTCAAAAAACTCCAAGAAGAATCGCTCAAAGTCAATGAACTCAAAGAATTTTTGCAATTTGAAATCCAAAAGCTAGAAACGCTTAATCCTAAAAAAGGCGAATATGAAGAGCTTTTAGTGCTTAAAAAAGAATTTTCCAAAAAAGAAAAAATAGCCCAAAGTTTGCAAGAGATTCAAGGTTTCTTAAGTCAAACCCATAAAATCTCAAATTTTCTTAACCTTATTGATTGTAAAAACGATTCTATTTTGAATGCACTCAATGAATTAGAAACAATTTGTCAGCAAGAAAGTGAGCGATTAAATGAAATTGAATCTATTAATCCTGAAATGATTCTTAATAGAATTGAAGCTTTAAGTACTTTAAAACATCGCTATGGCGGAGTAGATGAAGCCATAGAAACTTTAAAAAACAAAAAACAAGAACTTGCCAAATATGAAAACTTAGACATTCTCTTAAAAGAATCTCAAAATACCTTAAACCAATGCCAACAATCACTTAAAAAAAGTGCTGAAATTCTCTTAAAATCAAGAAATTCCAATCTCCCTTCATTCCTTAAAGCACTCAATACCACTTTAAAAAATCTAAAAATGCCCCCTGCTAATATCTCACTTCAAGAAATTTCACCTGATTTATGGGGAATTTTGGGGAATGTTAATTTTAATATCACCCTTAACACGGAATTAAAAAATTTAAGTGCTGGGGAATTCAATCGATTCTCCCTAGCCCTTTTGCTTACTCAAAACACACAGACAAAAAATCAATCTATTATTATTTTAGATGAAATTGATGCAAACTTAAGTGGAGAAGAATCTCAAGGTGTTGCAGAAGTCCTATATCAACTCTCACAAAACTATCAAATCTTTGCTATCTCTCACCAATCTCATATGCCAAGCCTAGCGCACTCCCACTTTCTCGTCCAAAAACAGCCCCAAGGATCGCAAATCACCTTGCTTAATAAGGAAGGCAGAATCCATGAGATTGCGCGAATGATTAGCGGTAGTGAAATCACACAAGAAGCCATCGATTTTGCTACCAAACGACTTCAAAATCTCTAAAAGACAAGCTATGAATCTAAACACTCTAAAAAAATTTGCCATTTATCTCAACGATTCTCCCAAAAAACTCCGCTCCATTAAGCGCATTGGGGATAATCTTTTTAAGCTTGATATTAGCGGAGAAATCTTTTATTTTGATCTAAGCAAGTCTAAAAGTAGCATTTATCTCACACAAGATCAACTAATCCCTCCTAAACTCTATAATGCTCCTTTTGATAAAAGTCTCCAAAAACTCTGCTATAACGCTCAAATCAAAAACGCCAAAGTTGATGGAGACAATCGGATTTTACAGCTTTTCTTAGAAACACAAAATAGTTACAAAACCAATATCACTCTTTTGCAAGCTGAATTTACAGGCTGTTATACCAATCTTATTTTACTTACTCCAGACTTCATTGTTATTGATGCTTTGCGACACATCACAAAAGATCAATCTTTCCGCGAAGTTAAAATCTCACGCCCTCTTTTACCTCTCCCACAGCCCAATAAAAAGCCAATTTTAAAAGATGAAGGTGAGCTTTTAGAAACTCTAAAGAATAATTTTTTAAAAATTAAAGAAAACGAATTAAAACAAAAAATCCAAAAATCAAGCACCCATATCACTCAAAAAATCAAGCAACTTCAATATTTTTTAAAAAATTTAGAAAACAAACAAGAGCTAGAAAAAACCGCGCAAAACGAATCAAATTATGGAAAACTCATTCTCCAAAATCTCTATCTTTATCCCAATTTCAAAGGCACAAAAATTATTCTCCAAGATACCAAAATCACGCTTCCACCAAAAGCCACTTCTCTAAGCCATGCCGCACAAATTTTCTTTGAAAACTCCAAAAAACTAAGCAAAAAAGCACAAAATATCCATCTTCAAGAAGAGAATTTGCAGGATAAAATCACCTTTTATTCTAAACTTTTAGAAATGGTTCAAAATGTAACAAATCTCAATGATTTGCAAATTTTGGATTCAAACTCCCAAAAAGAAATCAAACAAAAAAAAATTTCCAAGTCCTTTGAGAGCTTTTTTATCGAAGGTTTTAAAGTCTCTATTGGTAAAAGCGAAAAAGAAAATATCGCTTTACTTAAAGAAGCAAAAGCCGATGATATTTGGATGCATATCCGCGATATTCCAAGCTCTCATCTTATTATTCATTGTGGAAAAAATAAGATTCCTGATATAATCTTGCAAAAAGCTGCTAAGATTTTAGTAGGCTTTTTGAAAAGCTTTAGTGGGAATTATGAGGTGGATTACACCAAAAGAAAATTTGTAAAAATTACTCAAGGCGCAAATGTAATCTACGGAAAGGAACAAACACTCCAAATCATAAAGGAATAAAGGAGAAAAAATGGCAGTCTCTCCAATTAGCAATGTAAATTTTATTAATCAAAACTCACAAGTTGGCTCAATTCAACAAGCAAATAATCAAGTTAAATTAGATTTTCAAGCTATGATTAGTCTCCAAGAAATGCAAGATAAAGAAAATGAAGTCCAAGAAGTGCGCCCAACTGAAGAAACCCTAAAAACCAATGAAGATAAAGAAGATAATGGTAAGCAAGATCAAGAAAAAGAGAATCAAGAAACAACAAAAACACTAGAAACACAAGAAGATTCTCAAGATGAAATTCAAACTGATGAGAATGGATTGATTCAGCACTTAAATATTTCAATTTAATGCATTTTTTTATTTTTATTTTGTAAAATTCTAACTGACTTTAAAAGTCTAAAATATTAAAAAATTAAAGGAAAAATATGTTTAATTTACGCGCATTACCTTTTAATGAAATCCAAGGCTTTATTAGCAAAGAAACCTGTGAATTCCATTATGGAAAGCACCACCAAACTTATATTAATAATCTTAACAATCTTATTAAAGGAACAGAATTTGAATCGGCTTCTTTATTTGAAATTGTTACAAAAGCACAAGGCGGAATCTTTAACAACGCTGCACAAGTTTATAATCACGATTTTTATTGGGATTGCCTCTCACCCAAAGAAACTCCATTAAGTAGCGAATTGCAAGAAGCTATCAATGAAAGCTTTGAAAGTTTTGATAAATTCAAAGAAACTTTCTTGCAATCTGCCACTACACTTTTTGGTTCTGGTTGGTGTTGGGTTGTGTATAATCCAAACTCTAAAAAACTAGAAATTGTTCAAACAAGCAATGCACAAACTCCTGTTACACAAGGCTTGATTCCTGTTTTAGTAGTTGATGTTTGGGAACACGCTTATTATGTAGATTACAGAAATGCTAGACCTGCTTACTTAGAAAAATTCTTTAGCCACATTCACTGGGATTTTGTTTCTAAATCATTAGAATGGGCAAAAAAAGAAGGATTAAACTCTGTAAATTTCTATATGAACTCTCTCCACGCTTAAAAAATCTTAAAGCAAAAGTAGCCTTTAGGGGCTACTTACAATATTCTTTCATATTTTCTTTTGTTTTCTTAAATTTTTTTTGCTATAATTTTGAAAACATGAGGGAGTAGTAAGCAAGTTTTTTACTTGTGGCAAACCAACATACTGATGATTCTTATCTGGTTTTGCCTTAAATTATGAGACTCATATATAACTTATAGCTATATATGATTCTTAAAACTTCCTAAAATTTAGCTTTGTATATAGCCAAAAAGGAGCTAAATGTTTCACAATATTCCGCTACAAGAACTCTTTACCAAATTTCAAAGTGATCAAGAAAATGGATTAACTTCCACACAAGCCCTAGAAAACAAACAAAAATTTGGTGCAAATATCTTTGAAAAATCCCCTCCACCTACACTTACAAAGCAACTCTTAGAAGCACTCAAAGAACCTATGGTTTTATTGCTTATTTTTGCTGCCCTTCTTGCTCTTGGAATTAATACCTATGAATATCTCTACCACAATCAATCAAACTTTTTAGAATGTATTGGCATCTTTATTGCTATATTTATTTCTGTAGCTATTACGCTTATTATGGAGAATAAAAGCCAAAAAGCCTTTGAAACTCTCAATGCTATCACTCAAGGCAATACCATAAAAACTTTGCGTGATGGAGAAGTTAAGCTTATCCCGCAAGAAGAGATTGTTAATGGCGATATTTTACTTTTGGAAACTGGCAATAAGATTCCCTGCGATTGTCGCATTATACATTCTCAAAGTCTAATGTGCAACGAATCAAGCCTTACAGGTGAAAGTATGCCAAGCATCAAAAATCCTATTCTCTCTAATCACATTCCTAATAATACTTATGAAAATATGCTTTATAGCGGTTGCTTTATTACTCAAGGCAATGCAAAAGCTATTTGTGTAGCTGTTGGAAATCACACTGAATTTGGAAAAATAGCAAAAGCTCTTGATCAAACAATCCAAACCACAACACCCTTACAAGAAAAACTCCAAAAACTTAGTAGAAGAATCACAATTTTTGGAGCAAGTGCTGCATTTTTAGCTTTTCTCATACAGGTTGTCTTTTTTGTCCTAAGAGACACTATTAGTTTTGAAAACATTACACAAGCTTTTATTTCAAGCGTTGTTCTTATTGTTGCCTCTGTCCCTGAAGGTTTGCCTACCATTGTAGCCATATCATTAGCTCTTAATATTATTAAAATGTCTAAACAAAATGCCCTCATTAAAAAACTTATTGCTTGTGAAACAATTGGCTGTGTTAATATTATTTGCAGTGATAAAACTGGAACACTTACTCAAAATCAAATGAGTGTAGAACATTCCTTTATTCAAGATAGAATCTTTGAATTCCATTCTCACTCTCTACAAAATCTCCAAACAAGCCCCATTAAAGATTCTGCTTTTTTTATGCTTCATAATGCCGCATTAAATTCCACTGCCGATATTAGTCAAAAAGGAGAAAAATACGATTTCATTGGCAATCCAACCGAATGCGCTCTACTTGTTTTTGGAGAGAAAATAGGATTCCACTATAAAGAAATACGCAAGAATTTTAAAATCTTACATTCCTTTCCTTTTTCTTCCCAAACAAAAAATATGACAAGTCTAGTAGAATTCAAAGGAAAAGTTCTTTGCCTAAGCAAAGGAAGTCCCGAAAAAATCCTAAGTCAATGCAAGATGATGCCTTGCCAAGATACACTAAAGATTAACAAACAAATTCTTTACTTCCAAAATCTTGCCTATCGGGTTATTGCCTTTGCACACAAAGAAATTGCAGATGATGGGGATTTTAAAAATAGAGAATTGCTTGAATCTGAAATGATTTTTGATGGCTTTGTAGCGATTTCTGATCCATTGCGTCCTGAAGTATATGAAGCTATTATGGACTGCAAAAAAGCAGGAATTGATGTTAAGATTCTAACAGGAGACAACCTATCTACTGCTAAAGCCATTGGAAATCAACTACATTTACTAGATCATAATTCTATTGCCATTGAAGCTAGTGAGCTAGAAAATTTAAACCAAAAAGAATTACTTCAAATTCTCCCAAAAATCAAAATCATTGCGCGATCCACACCAGATACCAAGATGCAAATTGTTAATACTCTAAAATCTCAAGGTAATGTTGTAGCGTTAAGCGGAGATGGAATTAACGATGCTCCAGCCCTTAAAAATGCCGATGTTGGAATCGCTATGGGAATTAGCGGGACAGAAGTCTCCAAAGCAGCTAGTGATATTATCTTACTTAATGATAGTTTTGCAACCATTGTTAAAGCTATTGAATGGGGGCGAGGCATCTATCAAAATTTCCAACGCTTCATTCAATTCCAACTCACCGTCAATCTTTCCTCTGTAATAATTGTTTTGTTTGCAGTTATCGCAGGATTAACAGCACCCTTTAGTGCTTTGCAACTTTTATGGGTAAATCTCATTATGGATGGACCACCTGCGCTAACCTTAGGATTAGAGCCTATTTCAAAAAACCTTTTAGCCCAAAAACCTATTAAGCGAAATGCCAACATTATAACTAAAGATATGCTAATTCTTATTATAATTAATGGAGTATTTATTGCTTTTGTATGCCTCTTGCAATATTTTACAAATTTCTTAGGCGCAACTCCTAAAGAAAAAAGCTCTGTTCTTTTTACACTTTTTGTCATTTTTCAACTCTTTAACGCATTTAATGCAAGAGAACTACATAATCAAAGTATTTTTAAAAACCTTACCAACAATCGCCTTATGCTTGGAGTTTTTATTCTTACTTTTGCTTTGCAAGTCTTAATTGTAGAATTTGGAGGAGAAGCTTTCAAGACAACACCATTGGATTTGATAATGTGGATAAAAATATTATTTGTAGGTTTTAGTGTTATTATTGTGGGAGAAATTGTTCGCTTTTTACTCAAAATTTCTAGGAAAAATAATCTTTCCTAGAAAGCTTTGTATTTTATTTGTAATTTCTACTGAGATATTCTCCTAAATATTGCAATTCTTCATCGCTAATTTCAGTTTTTCTAAAAAATAGCATAGAGTGCTTACCATAACGCACAAACACCTTAACCAAATCCACACTTAAAAAATCTCAAAAAAATATTCAAACTATAATTTATCTTTTTATTCGCAGACTATTACCCACAACAACAAGAGAACTTAAAGACATAGAAAGCGCTGCAACAAGTGGAATAACATAACCTAACATTGCAAGTGGAATCATAAAGGCATTATATAGCAACGAAATCCAAAGATTTTGTTTGATAAATTTAAAGGTTCTTTTTCCGATTCTAAAAGCCTCAGCAATACCACCTACCCTATCATCAAGCACCACTATATCGCTAATGCTAATGGCAACATCAATCCCACTGCCCATTGCAATAGCAATATCACTTCGCCCAAAAGCAATAGAATCATTAATCCCATCCCCTGCCATAACCACCACCTGACCTTCTTTGTGAAGTTTATCAATAAAATCTGCTTTGTTAATAGGGTTTTGCTTAGCATAATATTCGCTAATCCCAAGACTTTGCGCTACCCTTTGGCAAACACTTCTATTATCACCACTTAGCAAAATTACTTTGATTCCCATTTTTTGAATCTTTTCTATGGATTCTTTTGCATCTTTTTTGAGTGTATCTTCCAATGAAAATTCCGCCAAAAGGCGATCCTCTCTAGCAAAATAAAAAACACTATTTTGCGATTCTTGCAAATCCTTTGGCAATGCCACACCACTTTCTTTAAGTAGCTCTAAATTTCCACCTACATAGCATTTACCATTAATTTCTGCTTTAATCCCCCTAGCGCTAATTTGCTCCACACTCTCTATCTGTGCTTTTTTATACGATTTTTCAAAATACTCTAATAACGCCACACTAATTGGATGAGAGCTTTTTTCTACCATTCCATACAAAATCTCAAAATCACTCATCTCTGCACCAAAATCCCTTAATCCAATAACTTGCAATTTGCCTTCTGTTAGTGTACCTGTTTTATCCACCACTAAAGTATTTGCCTTAGCAATCACTTCTAAAAATCTTGCTTCCTTAAAAAGTACCTTTTGTTTAAAAGCCTCTCCAAGTCCAACCAAAGAAGCAATAGGTGTAGCCAAAGCCAAAGCACAAGGACAAGCAATGATAATCACAGAAATCATCACCATTAAACTTTTATCAAAACTCACTTCCCAAACTAAATACCACAACCCAAAAGTTATCAAAGCAAACAAAAGAATCACAGATGAAAAATAACGCGAAATCTTATTTGCCACTTCTTGAATTTTTGGACGCACATTTAAAGAATCTTCAACTAAATTCACAATCTTTGTCATTAAAGATTCTTTAAAAACCTTAGTAACTTCATAAATAAAACTTTTATTTAATGCCAAAGAACCAGAATAGATATTTTGTCCTTTTATTTTTTCTTGCGGTAATGATTCCCCACTCAAAGCACTCTCATCACACAAGGCTTCTTTGGAGAGTAAAATCCCATCAAGTGCTACCCTATCACCCACTTTAACTTGTATAACATCTCCTACTTCCACTGATTCTATGGATTTTTCTTGAAAATTTTCACCCACTTTCACCATAACACTAAATGGTATTTGCGCATTAAGTTTATCTAAACTATCTATGGCACTTTTTTTACCCCGAATCTCCAAAAACTTCCCAATCAAAACAAAAGTAATAATCATTGCCACTGATTCAAAGTAAGTTTCTCCACCCCTAAAACTTGCATAAATTGAATAAATATAAGCCAAAGTAGCACCACTAATAACAAGCAAATCCATATTGGGAGACTTGTATTTAAAAGCCATATAAGCCCCACGCCAAAATACTCCGCCACTAAAAAATAATACAGGAGTTGCTAAAATAAATCCGGCAATGTTTAAAATATTTCGCATTTCTTGTGAGATTCCTGAAAAATAGCCTGCATATTGCGCCACAGCAATCCACATAATATTCATCACGCAAAAGATTCCAACAACCATTTTTATATAATAGTCTTTTTTTTCTTTTTTGGCATAGGTTTCTTGCAATCTTGAATCATAAAAATGCGCATCATAACCGATTTGTTGAATTATTTGGATAATTTGTGAGACTTTTATTAAAGTAGGATCAAATGAGATTGTTGCTTTATTGTTCGTATAATTAATATGAACTTCAACAATCCCTTCTTGTTGAGAGAGAATTTTTTCATTTAGCCATACACAAGCAATGCAGTGAATCCTTTCCAAAATCAAAGAGATTTCAAAAAAATCCCCCTTTTTTTCTCCATAATGCTCCAAAAAAGATACCGAATCATACTGCATAAAATCCGTGTTTTTATTTTCTTGAATGGGTTCTAATTTTTGATCGCCTAGTTTGGAGTAAAAATCCTCCAAACCTTGAGTTTGCAATAATCTATAAACCCCCTCACAACCCCTGCAACAAAAATATTTTTTTTGATTAGCAATTTCTGTTTGAATTAAAACTGATTCATCAAACTCTAAACGACAATGATCACAATACCTTTTAGTCATCGCCTATTTATGCTTTAAATTGTGATAAAAACTTTTTGAGATTTCTAGCGGCTTGGCGGATTCTATTTTCATTTTCAATCAATGCAATTCGCACATAATTATCCCCTTCATGCCCAAATCCAATCCCCGGACTTACAGCAATTTTTGCTTCTTGCAATAATTGTTTAGAAAACTCCATACTTCCTAAATGCTTTACACATTCAGGAATTTCTGCCCAAATAAACATGCTTGCTTTAGGCTTTTTCATTTTCCATCCAGCTGCCCCAAAACTCTCTATTAAAACTTCCATTCTCTTTTCATATTTATCTGCAATTTCTTTAACACATTCTTGATTCCCATTAAGTGCGATAGTAGAAGCAATTTGAATAGGAGTATAAATCCCATAATCTAGCCAACTTTTAATTTTTTGTAATGCGCCAATTAATCTTTCATTCCCCACAAAACAACCCACACGCCAACCTGCCATATTATAACTTTTTGAAAGTGTATAACCCTCAACAGCAACATCCAAGGCTCCATCCACTTCAAAAATAGAAGGCGCCACATAGCCATCAAAACTCAAATCCGCATAGGCAATATCATTAATAATATAAAATCGCTCTTGTTTGGCTAATGCTACCAATCTTTCATAAAACTCCTTATACACTACAATAGTCGTTGGATTGTGTGGAAAATTTGTTACAACAAATTTTGGCTTAGGCATTGTATTGTGTAGTGCGTTTTTGAGCGATTGAAAATATGATTCCATATCCAATTCATAATCCTCATTCCATTTTAACCCAAAAGTTGCAACATTTGCACCCGATAAAATAAAGGCATAGTAATGAATAGGATAAGCTGGCTCTGCAACAACTGCTGTATCACCTGGATTGGTAATAGCTTGCACCAAATGCACATAACCCTCTTTAGAACCCATTGACACGCACACTTGTGTATCTGGATTTAATTCCACCCCATATTTACGCTTATAAGTATCCGCAATTGCTAGTCGTAACTTATAGATTCCTTTGCTTGCAGAATATCCGTGGTTTTTTGGCTTATGGGCTGCTTCACAAAGCTTTTCAATAATATGATTTGGAGTGGGACCATCAGGATTTCCCATACTAAAATCAATGACATCTTCACCATTTTGTCGCATTTGCAACTTAATCTCATTGATAGCGGCAAACACATATTTTGGTAATCTTTTTATTCTCTCAAACTCAATTTCATCAAACATTTAAACTCCTTTATTCTAAAGTTACGCTCAAACCACCCTTAATAACAATCGGTAAATAGTTATCACTAATTTTAACAAAAGCCGTCCCACTTGGAATCATCACACTTGTTCTATTAACTGAATCTTCCAAAGAATCCACTTTGATAATCCCCAAATTCTCATCAAAAAAAACAATCTTAGGATACCACAAAACATTGCCCAAGCTACTTATGGATAATTTACCCCCCTCTTTTAGAGAATACCAATATTCGCCTTTAAGATTTGCATTTTTTTGAACTATCCCCTTTTCTAACAACACAGCCTTAGGGTATTTTAAAACATCTTGAGTAATCACATACACCCACTGCTTAACATTTTGTCTCTCAATTTTTGAAACATTATACCCATAATCACGCAACTTTTCTTGTAATAACACAGGGTCAATAGCATATTCTGTATTCATTGACAAAACAAAACGATATTTCTCACTATCAAGCATGCTTTGCTTTACTAAAAAATAATAATATCCCATCGCTCCCAAAACATCAGAAAGCACACTCATAAAAGCTGCTGGATTTTGCCTAATCTCAAATGAAACTTCAAGTTCCATAGGTGTTCCAAAAGTCAGCTTTAGCAATCCATTTTCTTTGAGAACTTTAGAGATTTTATACAAATTAGGCTGTCCAACTCCATCTAAAAATTCATCTTGATTATCAAAAAGCCTCTGTATGAATTTTTGATTCACACGATAATCCTGCACTCCAACAAGTGAGATAATGTGAAAATCTAAAGAATTACAAAAAAGTTTAGAATTAGCAAAAAAAATCAATAATAAAGCAAAAAAGATTCTTTTTACCACTCCAAACCTCCGCTATATTGACGATATTGAGCGCTATTAATCTCCACAAACTCCCCCTTATCATTCACCATAAAATACATTCGCCTTGCTAGATTATAGTTATCCATCTTGTCTTTATTTTTCACCTCTAGCATTCCATGCCCTGTAATAATAGTTTGTGGTCTTTTTAAATCCACTTCAAAAGTCTTATCCACAATCATTGTTTCTCTTTGTTTGGTGTCTAAATATATAATTCCCATCCACACATTAGACAAGGGATGAATTTCAACTTTAGCCTCAACTTGTGGTGCTACTTCTTCTAAAGGATTTTCTTCAGTAAGAATTTCTTGGTTGCTATTTGTTTTAAGGGTATCTTCTAAAGGCGTTGAAGCAGAGGAATCAAGATTGAGATTAGGTGTAATTTCTAAATTTTGCGTTGCATTGTTTTCTACTTCTGTATTTTCCTGTATTATTCTTTTATCCATCGCTTCATTGCGTGATTCTTTCATATCTAGTTCTTGTGTGCTATTTTGCTCTACAGATTCAACAGAATCATTCATGAAATTAAAATTAAAATTAAAATAAAAATAAGCTCCAATTGCAAGTAGAATGACTACTACCGCAGTGATAATCAAACCATTGTTAAAATCATTTTGCTGTGTTGCTTCGTGCATAATTTTAAAATTAATATTTGCCTCTGTCTTTTCTTTTTCTTCTTTGTTCTCTTTTAAGAAATTCTCATATTCCTCACACCATTTTTGCAAATCAATCTGATATTCGCGCTCTAAAATATGAATTAAACCAATGGTAGTTACTCTATCTCTTAATCCTTCAAAATCCATTTTTAAAATCTTTTCGATTTTATTTAATGCGATATGAGTTTTGTTAGCGATTTCCTTTGCGCCAATTTGTTTTAACTTTTCAATCTCTTCCATTGATTATCCTATCTATTAAAATTGCTCCCGCTACGCCCACATTAAGCGAATCAAAATCTCTTTTCATAGGGATTGTAAGATTATAATCCATTTTTGCTAAGACCTTTTTTGAAAGCCCTTCGCCCTCATTACCTAAAACTAATGCTTTTTTACTCTCTAAAGAAATCGGTAAATTTTGCCCTTGCAAACTTGTCCCAAGCAATGCAAAACCTGCCTGTTTTAGTTCATGAAAAACATCCAAAGGATTGTATACCACGCAAAAAGGCATTCCAAGCATTGCCCCTGAACTCACTCTCAAAACACCTTCTTGCTTGAAGTCATGAATCCCACAAATCACAATACCATCCACGCCAAGCCCATAAGCACTACGAAACAAAGAACCCAAATTCCCAACATCGCTAATTCCACATAAAACAAGCACAAAATCCATAGACTTAATGGAGCGAAATTCCACTGGCTCTAGGGCTTCAATCTCTAGCAAATACCCTTGGTGATTCCCGCCCTTTGCCATTGCTTGTGCTTTTTTAGAATCCAACCTTAAAATTGGTTTTTGTGTTTTTTTTAAGCGATTGAAAAAAGCTTTATCAATTTCTTTAGCCAAATAAATATTAATAATTCTTTCTTGATGCTGCGCCAAAATTAGCTCAACAATACGCTTTCCATAAACGACCATTAATTTTATCCTATTTTTATTGTTTTTCTGCTTATTTATTTTTGACACAGCAAATCATAATATTCACTTGCTGGTTTATTGTTTAATTTTGACAATATTTTTGCTTTGATTTTTGGAGGTATGTCTAATAAATAAATCATTTCTTGAGTGAGTGTTTTTTCTTTTTCTATCTCTTTTTTATTTTCTAGCACCACAACCCATTCTCCCTTAATAGAAGT
Organism: Helicobacter colisuis; assembly: GCF_023646285.1. Classification (NCBI taxonomy): domain Bacteria; kingdom Pseudomonadati; phylum Campylobacterota; class Epsilonproteobacteria; order Campylobacterales; family Helicobacteraceae; genus Helicobacter; species Helicobacter colisuis. The sequence goes on from NZ_JAMOKX010000001.1 coordinate 268,419, forward strand.
TTTTTGTAATTCTTTTAAAACTTCTTGAAGTGTGCCTTTATAAGTTTGTTGATATTTTTTAGTGAGTTCTTTTGCCAAAAAAACCACTCTTTGACTATCCACTTCGCACATCATCTCTAGTGTTTCTAGCAAACGATGAGGCGATTCATAATAAATAAGTGGGTAAGCACTTTTAAAATTTTCTGCAAAATTTTCTAAACGCTCCTTTTTCTTATGAGGGGGGAATCCCAAAAAAGTAAATTCTTTCTCTACAATTCCACTAAAAGCCACCGCCAAAGTTAAAGCGCTAATACCACCTACCACCTCATATTCCAAAGCATTGATTTGTAAAAATCGCACCAACTCCACTCCAGGGTCGCTAATACAAGGCATACCTGCATCACTCAAAAAAGCAATGTCTTGTGAAAAAAAATCCAAAGAAACTTGTTTTAAAAATTCAGCTTGATTGTGTGTGTGAAAGGGAATATATTGATAAATTTTGTTTTTTAAAAAACCACGCTCTACCAGCAAAGAGAGAAGTTTTTTAGTAACTCTTGTATCTTCACACAAAAGCACTTCACATCTCTCTAAAACCTCTAAAGTATGGAATGAAATATCTTGTAAATTTCCTATTGGAGTAGGAAGAAAAGTAACCATTTTAATATGGTTATTTAAGATTATATCTTTGTTTAAACTTCTCTACCCTACCTGCAGTATCTACAACTTTATCAGAACCTGTATAAAAAGGATGGCAAAAAGAAGAAATATCGATTCTCAACTCTGGCTTAACACTCATTACTTCAATCTCTTTTCCGCTTGTAACACAAGTTACTTTACAAGGCACATATTCTGGGTGAATTCCTTTTTTCATTCAACTAACCTTTCTTTATGTTATGTTTTCAAATACAAATTAAAGCTGTAATCATAGCATATTTTTATAAAATTTTATGTAAAACCATTCTTTTTTATTTTTTATTCTTTTTTTTCTTGCTAAAATTTCTGTTTTTAATTCTATCGAATTTGGAGTGTAAAATGCCTATCACACCTCGCACACTTAGTGGTTTTAAAGACAGACTTCCCAAAGAAGCTTATGCTAAATCACAGATGCTAAAAAGTATTGTAACTTCCTTTGAAAAGTTTGGCTTTACCCCTATTGAAACCCCGCATTTAGAATATGCCGAAATTCTAAAAAAACAAGGAAGCGATGAAATCCAAAAAGAAATGTATCATTTCATTGATCATGGCGGTCGTGAAGTGGCATTGAGATTTGACTTAACTTTGCCACTTGCTCGATTTATTTCTCAATACAAAAATGAACTTGGGTTACCCTTTAAGCGCTATTGTATTGGAAATGTCTTTCGCGGAGAAAGAGCACAAAAAGGGCGTTATAGAGAATTCACACAATGCGATTTTGATTTCATTGGAACACAAAGCATTGGAAGTGATGCAGAGATTATACAAGTAATTTTCCAAAGTTTAAGTGATTTGGGCTTAAAAAACTTCACAATCCATATCAACAATCGCAAAATTTTTAATGGCTTATGTGAATCGCTAAATGCTAAAGAGGATACCACTGAAATCCTAAGAATCATTGATAAAATTGATAAAATTGGGCAAGATTCCGTAAGCAAAGAGCTCCAAGAAAAAACTTCGCTCACACCAACTCAAATCCAAACTTTGCTTGAATTTATTGCACTCAAACAAGAGGGCGATTCTCTTAAATTCCTTTCCTTGCTTTCTCCTTATAAGGCTTATAATCAAACACTCAAAGAAGGCTTAGAAGAATTAGAAGCGCTTTGTGAGATTCTAGCCTCCCTAATCCCTCAAAACTTTTATCAAATTAATCTTTCTATTGCAAGGGGTTTAGGCTATTACACAGGAATTATTTATGAAACTACATTAGGGGATTTACCCTCTTTGGGTTCGGTTTGTTCTGGAGGTAGATATGATAATCTCACACAAAACTTTTCTAATGAAAAAATGAGTGGAGTGGGCGCAAGCATTGGACTTGATAGGCTTTTAGCGGGATTAGAAGAATTAGGACTGATTACTTCTAGCACACCTGCCAAAGCTATTTTAATCCCACTTGACAATCTCCAATATGCTTATGCCACTGCAAAAAGCTTGAGAGAACTTGGAATAAAAATTGAAGTTTATCCAGAAGTTATTAAACCACAAAAGGCTTTTAAATATGCCAACAACAAAGGCTACAAATGGGTTATTATAACTGGAGAAAGCGAACAAGCCACCCATAGCGCTTCACTAAAAAATATGCAAAACGGAGAACAACAAAATCAACTCTCCCTAGAAAAAATTGCAGATATTCTTAAGTAATTTTGTTTTTAGTTAAATCTAGAGACTTGACACTCTAGGTTTCACTTGCAAATTAAAATCACTCCATTCGCCTCTAAGGTATGATTCTAAGGCAACTCTGCCTATCATTGCTGCATTATCCGAACAATACTCCAAAGGTGCTAAAAGCAATATAACTCCATAATAATCACATATTTTTTGAATCTCATTGCGCAACACAAGATTTGCACTAGCCCCACCAATAACTCCAAAATATTTCCAAGAATCAGCACTTTTAGAATTTTTCTCAAAAAATATTTGAGTTTTTTTACTCAAATGTTCAATTGCCACTCTTTGAAAACTTGCACAAACATCTCCCATAAAAGCTTCATTTGGCGATTCTTGTTTTTGTATGACTAGTCGCACAGCATTTTTTAACCCAGAGAAACTAAAAGCAAAATCCTTTTTGCTTTTGAGGGGTAAAGGCAATTCAAAAGCCCTATCATTACCTTTTTTTGCATAGCGCTCCACAATAGGACCTCCAGGATAACCAAGCCTAAGCATTTTTGAAACCTTATCAAAGCTTTCTCCAAAGCTATCATCAATAGTTTGCGCAATGATATTAATTTCATTAAAACTTCTTGCTTCAAGCAGCATTGTATGACCACCAGAAACCAGCAAAGCCCCCAAGGGAAAAATCGCTTCTTGCTCTAAAAAGAGCGAATACAAATGTCCTTTAAGGTGATTTACGCTAATAAGAGGAATTTCAAGTGCAAAGCTTAGGGTTTTTGCCATCATTAAGCCTTCCATTAAAGTAATATTTAACCCAGGCTCTGTCGTAACTGCAATGGCTTTTAAGTCTTTAAAATAAGGTTGAGTGTGCTCTAAAATTTGCGGAAGAATCTCTGCATGCAAACGACTTGCGATTTCAGGGACCACTCCCCCATAACTAGAATGCTCCCTTTCTTGTGAGATTTTTTGATGAAAAACAATCTTTTTATCTTTGATTTGCGTAATAGCAATCGAACTATCATCACAACTACTCTCAATACTTAAAATCAAATACTTACCCCTTATTTTTGTTAAATTAACTCTACACTTCCTGCTCTAAGACATTTACACCAAGCTCTGAAAGTTTTTTATCAATTTTTTCTAAAGCTTTTTGTAGGGTTTCTTTACTAATATCTGGTAATTCCCCACCCCAAGTCTTTTCTGCTTGTTCATAACCGCGTATAATTCCCTCTCTCCCCGCTTGAAGTTTTTTGACATCATCACCTGCACCCGCCAAAACAAAATCAGCAATTCTCTCTGAAGTTTGACTAACCCCAAAAAATCCCTCTTCACTAATTAAATCTTTGGCTTCCTGTGTCGTTAAATCTTGCAATGCCTTACCATCATAGCCAATCTCCTCTAAATCTAATCCACTTAAAATGCTATTGAGCTTAGCAGGATCTTCAGAGGCACTTGTCCCCATAAACCCAGTGGCGCCTTGCGCACCAAAATTATTTTTAGCTACTATGCTTATTTCCATTTGAAATTGCACAATATAGCCAGTCATTACTGATTTTGCATCAACCTTTGAAGCGACTTCTTGAATCTTTTTTTGTCTCTCTTCTGCGCTAGAAGTTTCCTTTGATAGCGGACTAGAACTCATTGCTGATTGTAATTCTTGCGTATAATCAACACCACTTTTAAGAGATTGTATTGACATATTGTCCTCCTTGACCAAAAATTTGTATATAATAATATCGACATTTTTTTAAAAAAGAGCAACAATGAAAAAATTTTATGCCGAATGGACTAAACAAGATGGTATTCTCCTAGCTTTCCCTCATCAAGATTCTGATTGGAGAGAATATTTGGCAGAAGTTAGGGAAGTTTATTGTCAAATCATTTATGAAATCATTCAAATCCAATCCTGTCTTGTTTTATGTCAAAACAAAGAAGAAGTAAAGCAAATTATCAAAAGTTATGCCAAAAACTCTCAATGGAATCTTAAATATTTAAAAAATCTCTATCTTATAGAGATAGCAACTAATGATACTTGGGCTAGAGATTTTGGGGGAATCACCATTAACTATCAAGGGCAAAATCTTGTACTAGATTATGGGTTTAATGGTTGGGGATTAAAATTTGCAGCCAATTATGACAACAACATCACCAAACAACTCCATAAACTAGGGATTTTTAAACAAATTAAAACCAAAAAAATCATCTTAGAGGGTGGAAGCATCGAATCAAATGGCGAGGGAATCATACTTACAAACACCCAATGTCTCTTAGAATCAAATCGCAATCCAGCCTATTCCCAAAACAAGATTGAAAAAATCCTTAAAAAAGATTTTGGAGCCAAAAAGATTCTATGGCTTAACTACGGCTATTTAGCAGGAGATGACACCGATAGCCATATCGATACCTTAGCTAGATTTATTGATAAAAACACCATTGCTTATCTCAAATGTGAAGACAAAAATGATGAACATTATCAAGCCTTAGCCAAAATGGAAAAAGAACTAAAAAAACTAAAAAATCTCAATCAAAAGCCCTTTAAACTTGTCTCTTTACCCTTTTGTGAGGCTAAGTATTTTCATAATGAGCGACTTCCTGCAACCTATGCTAATTTCTTATTTTTAAATGGTGCTGTTTTATTGCCAATTTATCGCGACAAAAATGACAACAAGGCAATTAAGATTCTCCAAAAAGCACTTCCAAAGCATAAAATTATCCCCATTGATTGTTCTGTCCTAATCCGACAACACGGAAGTCTCCATTGCATTTCTATGCAATTCCCAAAAGGCACTCTAAATTATGAAGCGCTCAAAAAATTTCAATAATTTTTTGGCTTTTCATTTTAGATTAAGTTATTTTAGATAGAATTTCATTCTCTCAATTGCGGAAATGGCGAAACTGGCAGACGCACCAGACTTAGGATCTGGCGCCGCAAGGCATGGAGGTTCAAGTCCTCTTTTCCGCACCATCTTTGTTTTAGATCCCAAACTTTTAAAATCCATTTTCAAACTTTCTAGTTTTCAAACTTCGCAATTTGCTTTTAAACAACCAAAAAGATAAAATACCCTTTACAAAATGGAAGGAAGCCAAATGTATCAAACAAGAATCTATTATGAAGACACAGATTGTGGCGGAATTGTCTATCACTCAAACTACCTTAAATATTGCGAAAGAGCAAGGAGTGAATGGTTTTTTTCTCAAGGCATTTTGCCGCAACAAAACAATATCGGATTTGTAGTAAAAAATATGGCTTTAGAGTTTCTTTCTCCAGCCAAACTTGGAGATTTACTAACAATTCACACCGAGATTCTAGAGCAAAAAAACGCCTCTATTACTCTAAAACAGACTATCTTTAGAGATTCTTTACAAAAAAATAGCCTTGAAAAATCAGATTCTAAGCCTATTTTTACTGCCATTATCACGCTTGTTTGTCTTGAAACCACCACTCAAAGAATCACTAAGATTCCACAATGGGCAAAAGAAATCTTTCAAATCTCACACTAGGAAATTTTATGGAAAACAAAAACGAAATTCAATACCCTTGCGCTTGGCATTATCGAATCATCGGTAACAGCAAAGAAGAACTCATAGAAGCTGCTTTTGAAATCATTGAAAAAGAATTCATTCACACGCTAGGCAAAGAAAGTAGCGGTGGAAAATACCATAGTATTAATTTAGAAATCGATGTAGAAACCAAAGAAGAAAGAGATAAAATCTTTGCAGATTTACAAAAAGATTCTCGCATTAAATTTGTGCTTTAAAGCAAAATACAAATATTAATCTATTTACACCAAAAGAATCTCTTTTCTAAGCAACAAAAAGTTAGAATTAACACTTTATGCGGTGAATGCAAAAGGTGCGAAATGATTACAAAACAAAATATAGAATCACTTCTCTAGGATTTATACAAAATGACAAGGTTTATACAAAAACCATAGGCGATATAACCATAGGGGTAGATTGTGCCAAACAAGAAATCATCTACCCAGAGCAAATCACAATCCACGACAAAACCACCTCAAACTTTTCTCACCCTGAAAATTTTGTCGTCTTTGAATGCGTGCATAGACTTTTGCAAAAGGGCTACGCACCCCACTCTTTAGAACTAGAGCCAAGGTGGCAGCTAGGACGAGAGGCAAAAGGTGGAAAAGCAGATATTTTGGTGCGAGATCATCAAGGCAGTCCTTATTTACTCATCGAGTGCAAAACCACAGATTCTAAAAATAGCGAGTTTGCCAAAGAATGGGCAAAAATGCTAGAAAATGGCGGACAACTTTTCTCCTATATATTTGTAGCGATTAATCTTTACTACATTAAATTTAAAGAAAGGGTAAAAGTGTGGAATATAGAGAATTTTTTGAACGCGTAAAGGGCTTTTTGGAACAAGCAGAGATTCACAAAAGGCGTGGGAATAATGACTTTAATCCCTTGCTTTATTTTTTTTTGATTATAATTCACACATTACATTTTAAGGAGCGATAATGGCAAATGATTTCAAAGTAAAAGGTTTCAATTTAGAGGACTTATTGGCAGATAAAAAGATGTCATATCAAATCCCATCGTATCAACGACCTTATGCGTGGGATAAAGATCAAATTAGCGATTTAATCGAGGATTTGACAGAATCTTATTGCAATGGCAAGGAAGAACAATATTTTTGTGGTTCATTAGTGATTGCAAAAGGTGCAAATAGTGAGCGATATGATATTATAGATGGACAACAAAGACTTACAACTTTTACCATTTTAGCCTGTGTGATTAGGGATTTTTACATAGATAACTTGGGAGCTGAAAACAAAGATCGCATACAAGATAGCATATATGATAAATATGATAAAGACAAACACAAGCTAAAATTTTTAACAGATGAAAAGTATCAAATTGCCTTTGAAAATAGTGTATTAAGAGAAAATGTTTTACAAGAAAAGCTAAAAGGCATTAAAAAAGCACAAGATATACAAGATATAAAGGATAATAGATATTTACAAAATGCGTATTATCTAAAAGAAAGGCTTAAAGAAGCAATTGACGAAAATAGTATTGATATAGACGATTTTGTGTCGTGGCTTTATACAGAAGTTATTTTAACAGGGATTGAATGCCCCGATGAAGAAAGTGCGATTAGAATCTTTAATGTTTTAAATGATAGGGGTATGCCACTTAGCTCTATGGATATTTTAAAATCTTATCTTATGCAGTCATTAGACAAAGAGCGTAGAGAAGCATTTAAAACAACTTGGCAAGAGATTATGTCAAATTTGAAAACAATGGGATTTTCTATGAATGACACATTAAATGCTTATCTTTACTATGCGATAGCAAAGAATCCAAAAGAGAAACTTGATAAAGAGCTTAAAACTTATTTTGAAAAAACTAAGCAAGATTCAATCGCTATTATTGAAGAAATAAAAACATTTGCAAACCACTACATTGAGATAATTAACACTAAGGATAAACATATCTATTGCTTAAGGTATCTGCCTAATCAAATCTATTGGCGAAGCATTTTGTGTGCTGCAAAAATGGTGGATTATAAAGATTACAATAAGCTAAAAGAATTGCTTATGGCTTACTATTACCAAAACCTTATAGGTATGGCAACGGCTAATAGATTTAAGCAAGCTTCATTTAATATCCTTAAAGCAGTCAAGGATATTAAATCAATAGATGAGATAAAAAATATTATGCGTGAAAATCTCTCATACTACCGCACAACAGAATCTTATAAAGAATGGCTAGATGATGCAGATGTTTATGATTTGAAGTGGGTAAAACCGACATTGCTTTTGCTTGAATATTTTTCTAAAGATGATGAAATTGGGTTTATAGAAATGGACAATAAACTTCATACAGAGCATATCCTGCCAAAAAATCCTAAAGATGAATGGAAAGAAATCTTTAGCAATGAAGAAAGGGAGGACTGGACAAATGCCATAGCTAACCTAACATTATTAAAATTTAAAAAGAACATTCAAGCTCAAAACAAAACCTATGAAGAAAAACGCGAAGTCTATCTCAACAAGGATAATGTCAGCACAAGCTTTACTATCACACAAGATATTTTTAAGCATAAGCAATGGAATGTAGAAGCGTTAGAAATGCGAGATAATGAGATTAAAACCAAGATAGAAAAAATTATTGATATTTTTTAAAATCTCATTGGAATCCTAACATATATAAACAATGCGATTAAGGTAGCTTTAGCTTAATCGCATTTTGCAACCTATATCTAGTCTTTTTGCTTTACATTGTTTAAAATATGTAATTTTCTATCACATTTCAATCCATTTGTCATAACGCTGTCAAGAGATCATGTTAATATTACAACGCTTATAAGATTCTACAAACAACCCCAACCTTTGAAAACCTCAAAGAGCTCAAAGAAGAGGGCAAATACCACGAATTTGCTAAAATCTTACGCAAACACAATATTTCAGGCAAAGAAAATGCCTTTGATAAGCTAGTCAATATTTTTCTTTGCAAAATTTATGATGAGAGTTTTTATAAAGACAATCTAAAATTTGGCTATCGCGGCGTAATGGCAGATACTTATGCGAGTATGCAAGATAGGTTAATGTGGCTTTACAAAGAAGCAATGAGAGAATTTTTGGGCGAAAAAATCACTTTTGTCTCTAATGAAGACATAGAAAAAGACTTCAAAAAACTCAAAGCCCTCAAAGCAACAATGCAAAACTACATCAAAGAACTAAAATTCTACTCTAACAACGACTTTGCATTCCTTGAAATGCATAACAAAGAATTATTTTTAAAAAATGCCCTTGTTTTAAAAGAAATCGTTGAGCTTTTTGCACCCTACAAACTCACACAAAACTCTACCAATCAATTTTTAGGCAATCTCTTTGAATTGTTTTTACAAAAAGGTATGAAGCAAGATGAGGGGCAGTTTTTCACACCTATGCAAATTTGCGAATTTATCGTGTATTCTCTCCCCTTAGATTCTATGCTAAGCACAAAACCTCTAAAAGTCATTGACTATGCGTGTGGTGCAGGACATTTTCTAAACACTTATGCCAATGAGATTAAACGCTACATCAATACACAAGATTTAAAAGAGCATTACAAAAAACATCTATGGAATCGAAAAAGAATATCGCCTAAGCAAAGTTTCCAAAGTTTCAAGTGCAATGTATGGACAAAATGAAATCAATATCTTATACGCCGATGCCCTCTCAAGCTTTGAGTTAGCCAACACAAGAGTTTTGGAAGGTCAAAAGCCAAAACCACAGATTCAATCACACAGCTTTGATGTACTCATCGCCAATCCACCCTATTCTGTCAAAGGCTTCCTAGAAACGCTAAGCCCAAAATCCAGAAAAACCTATGAACTTTTTAATACCGACATCAATATAGAATCTAATAATTCCATTGAATGCTTTTTTATCGAGAGAGCCAAACAGATTCTAAAAGACAATGCAAAAGCCGCTATTATTTTGCCAAGCTCCATTTTAAACAAAGATTCTATCTACAAATCCACACGAGAAATACTTTTCCAAAACTTTGATTTTATCGCTATTGCAGAGCTTGGAAGCCAAACCTTTGGTGCAACAGGCACAAACACTATTATTTTATTTTTACGCAAAAAAGAAACTTTTAGACAAGAAGAAAGCGTTGTCTCCCAAGACTACAGCCTTATAAAAGAACGCTTAGAATCAGAAAATCTACAAGACAATGATGATTTTTATCAAAATTATCTAAGTGCATATTGTGATTTTAGAGAGTTTAACAAAGAGCATTTTTTAAGCTTTTTGGAGGGAAATCTTAATGATGAGATTCTAAAGCTTGATACTTTCAAAGAATATCTCAATGCGTTTAAACAAACAAGTGAATACAAAAAACTTACCGAATCTAAAGCTTATAGAGATTCTAAAGATGAAGACAAAATCTCCTTAGAACGCACACATTTTATATCCTACGCCCAAAAGATTGAAAAAGACAAATTGCTTTATTTCTCTCTAAGTCTCAATCAAGAAGTGCTTATCATCAAAGCCCCAAGCGATATAAAAGAACAAAAGCGATTCTTAGGCTATGAATGGAGCAATCGCAAAGGCGATGAGGGCTTAAAAGAATTATCAAACCCTTATGAAAGCCCACTTTTTGAACGCGACAATCCACACAATGATTTTAAACTAAACACCTTGATACGCAAATCTTTTGACAATACGCTTGATTCTATCCCACAAGAATTGCAACCCTACGCCACAAAGGCAAGACTAATTGATATGATAGATTTTGAAAAAGTGGAGTTTAATAAAGCGATAAGTTTAAATCCTATCAATTCACAAGGTGAGGGCAAGGCACAAAATCCTTTTGAAAACTCTAAGTATGAGTTGGTGAAGCTTGGGGAGGTTGCAAAAATTGATTGGGGAAATACAAATTTAACCAAATCAATCTATAAGGATAATGGTAAATATTTAGCTTATTCAGCAAGTGGGCAAGATGGAAAAATAGATTTTTTTGAAAATGATGGAGAGGCTATTATATTATCTGCAATTGGAGCAAGGTGCGGAAAATGTTTTTATGCTGTTGGTAAATGGACGGCTATAAAAAACACAATAACAATAAGAGCCATACAAGAAAAAGTATTAACCAAATTTATATTTTATTGCGTGAATGATGAGTATTTTTGGCAAAAATCTGGCTCTGCTCAACCTTTTATTAAATTAAGTTCAGCTAGAAATCAAAAAATCCCCTTGCCGCCTTTAGAAATCCAAAAGCAAATCGTAAGCGAATGTGAAAGCCTAGAATCACAATGCAACACAATAGAGCAGAGTATCAGGGCATACCAAGAACTCATTAAAGCAATTCTTTGGCATTGTGGGATTACTACAGAATCTACAAAAGATTTTGATTCTATCCTAATGTCTTTAGCAGAGTTAGAATCCAAGCTTGACTTTGAGCTTTTAGGAAAGACAAAACAAGATTCTAAAGCATTTTTGCAGAATCTAACAAATACCCTAAACACTCTCCCAACTCCACCAAGCAATGGATGGGAAAGAATTTGGTTAAAAGATACGAGATTTATTGATTTAAACCCAAAAAAAGAAATCAATAATTATGATGAAAATATACTTGTGTCTTTTGTGGAAATGGCAAGCGTTTCAGACAAAGGATACATTGAAAGAAAGATAAATAAACCTCTAAAAGAAGTTAAAAAGGGTTATACCTATTTTATAGAAAATGATGTCTTGATTGCAAAAATAACCCCTTGTATGGAAAATGGTAAATGTGCAATTGCAACAAATTTAACAAACAATATAGGTTTTGGTAGCACAGAGTTTCACATTTTTAGAGCCAAATCTGGCTTGAAACCCAACTTTTTATTTTACAATTTAAATCAAGAAGCCATAAGAGAGCAAGCTGCGATTGCAATGACTGGAGCAAGTGGGCACAAAAGAGTTCCCATAAGCTTTTATGAAAATCTTACAATCCCCCTCCCGCCACTAGAAGCCCAAGAAAAAATCACACAAAGCATTGAGACAATCCAATCTCAAATTTCTTTTTTAGATTCTGCACTTCCGCTTTTACAATCTCAAAAACAAGAGGTATTGAAAAAATACCTTTTTTAAGCATTTCTAGGCAGATTCACAAAACAAGCCAAAAATAAATTTTAGGCTAGAATCTACAATAGTTTTAACTCCACTTTGTTTTTACTAAGCGACAACACTTCAACTTCCACATTATCGCCCTCTTTTAAAACATCAGAAACTTTTTGTTCTTAGTTTTAATCTGAAAAATAACTAAGCAATATTATCACACAATACCTTTTATATTTAATTGAATCTTAAATTTAAGTTTATATTTATTTTCTATTAATATAATTTCAGTCTACTTTAAACATTATAGATTATAAACAAAAGGTTTTTTATGAACTTTAGTACCAAAGCTATTACTACAGCTGAAAATCCAAATCTAAGCGGACACACTTCAAGCGATGTTATTTCTCCCATACATCTCTCTAGCACTTTTGCAAAACCTGATTATGAAAATAATATTAAAGGCTTTAGCTACTCCAGACTAACAAACCCAACAAGAGAAGTCTTAGAAAAAAAGGTGGCGGCTTTAGAAAATGCAAAACATTGTATCGCCTATGCTAGTGGTCAAGCTGCAGAAAGTGTAGCTATTCTTAGTTTTCTTAAAAGTGGCGATGAAGTCATTTGCTTTAATGATATTTATGGCGGAACTAGAAGATTGCTTAGTTTTGTGTTTAATCATTTTGGCATTAAGGTAACTTATGTCGATATGACAAAGATAGAAAATATCAAAAACGCTATAAATGCAAACACTAAAGCCATTTGGCTTGAATCGCCCACAAATCCGCTCTTGCAAATATGCGATATTAAAGCAATTTGCAATCTTGCAAAAGAACACAATGTCTTAAGTATAGTTGATAATACCTTTGCTACACCATTTTTACAACGACCATTAGATCTTGGCGCTGATGTAGTTTTGCATAGCTTGACTAAATATATCAATGGGCATAGCGATAGCATTGCCGGTGCTATTTGTCTTAATGATGAAAAACTTTATGAAAAACTTCGCTTTGTTTCAAACAGCACAGGAATGATTTTAAGCCCTTTTGATTCTTATCTCAATGCAAGGGGTGTTAAAACTTTAAAATTGCGTGTGCAAAAACAATGTGAGAATGCCTTTGCTGTGGCTAGTTTCTTGGAAAAACATAAAAAAATTAAAAAAGTTTTGTATCCAGGCTTAGATTCTCACCCTCAACATACTTTGGCTAAAGAGCAAATGAATGGCTTATTTGGTGCTGTCGTAAGTGCCTATTTGGATACAGATGAAGAAGGAATGAAGCGTTTTGCGCAAAACCTAGATTTATTTATTCTAGCAGAAAGTTTGGGTGGCGTTGAGAGTCTTTTTGGTTGCCCTTATTATATGAGTCATGGTAGTGTTGATGAAAATATCAAAAAGCAAATGAATATTACTAAAAATCTCCTAAGATTCTCAGTGGGATTAGAAGAGGAAGAGGATTTGATATCAGCCCTAGACTTTGCATTAAATAAAATTTAAAGGAATTTTATGAAAATTAAATTATTACTAATAGCATTAATCGCATTTCTTTTAAATGCTTGTTCTAATACAGAAAACCAACAAAGCATAAAAGTAGGTAGTGAGGGCGCTTATAAACCCTTTTCTTATGTGGATAAAGATGGAAAAATAACAGGCTATGATGTTGAAGTTGTTAGAATCTTACAAGAAATTGATCCATCTTTGAATTTTAGTTTTAATTATGCACCTTGGAATGCTCTATTTTTGGGCTTAGATTCTGCTAGATTTGATATGCTTGCTAACCAAATCATCAAAACACAAGAAAGAGAAGAAAAATACCTCTTTAGTAAAGAGAGCTATTTTGTAAGCACTTCGCAATTTGTTGCTAGAGCTGATAATACAGATATTAACACAACCTCAGATTTAAAAGGAAAGATTGCAGGATGCGTTGTAGGATCTGCACACACAAAAATCCTTGAAGAATGGAATAATAAAAATGGAAATGTCTTAGAAATACGATATTACAAAGATTTAATACCACTTCTACAAGATTTAGTTAATAAGCGTATAGACATTCATTTAAATGATCCTGCCTCTATTGCTGATATCATCAAAGAACAAAAATTGAATCTTAAAGTGCTTGATGAGCGTATCTCTCAAAGTCCAGTTTATCTCATTTTCAGAAAAGAGAATCAATCCAAAGAGCTCATTGAAAAAGTAGATGCTGCACTAATAAAAGCAAAAAAATCAGGAAAACTACACGATCTTTCTATAAAATACTTTGGGGTAGATCAAAGTCAGTAAAATGCAATTATTTGACTTCGACTATGCTCTAAGCGCCATTCCCACTTTATTAAAAGGAGTTCCAATCTCCTTAGCCATCGCCATTGTTGGCTTTATATTGGGCGCTATTTTAGGATTAATCTTAAGTTTAATAAGAATTTATAGAATTCCTATTTTATTTCAATTAGCAACACTTTATATTTCCTTTTTTAGGGGAATTCCTGTCTTAGTTCAAATCTTTCTAGCCTATTATGGTATCCCCTTAGTGCTTAGGTATTTTAATTATCAATATAATTTAAACATTGATATTTCGGGTATCGATGCTATTTATTTTATGTATCTTGTGTATGCGTTATATTGTTCTGCATACCTTAGTGAGATTTTTAGAAGCTCTATCTTAAGCATAGACAAAGGACAATTAGAAGCCGCTTATAGCGTTGGAATGAGCACCACCCAAGCATTATTTATTATTATTCTACCACAAAGTATGCTTTTAGCCTTGCCTAATATTTTAAATTTTTTTATTATGCTTATCAAAGAAACTTCGTTGGTATTTGCTGCTTCAGTTCCAGAAATAATGGGCATAGCAACATTAGAAGCTGATAGAAGTTCTAAATTTTTGGAAGTCTATATCATAGCTGCACTTATTTATTGGGTTATTAGCATTGTTTTGGAAAAAAGCTTTGCCATACTTGAAGCAAAACTCATCTCTTATAAAAAAGTTATGGGGAAATCATGATAAGCATTCAGAATTTAACTAAGAGCTTTCATAGTCATTTAGTTTTAAAAGATATTTCTTTAAATATCCAAAAAAATAAAACTTATGCTATTTTAGGACCAAGCGGATCAGGAAAAAGCACACTTTTAAGATGTATCAATCTCCTTGAATGCGCTGATAGTGGAACTATGCTTTTAAATAATATTAAAATTGACTTCTCCCATAAAATCAAAAAGCAGGACTTAATTAAAATTAGAAAAAATACGGGAATGGTTTTTCAAAATTACAATCTTTTTGCTAACAAAACTGCACTCCAAAATATCACACAATCTCTAATCACAGTGCATCAATACAGCAAGGCTGAAGCAGAAAATATTGCTTATGGATATTTAAAAATGGTTGGTTTAGAAGATAAAGCTAATCGCTATCCTAGTATGCTAAGTGGAGGACAGCAACAAAGAATAGGCATAGCTAGAGCTTTAGCTTTTAATCCTGAGGTTATACTCTTTGATGAGCCAACTTCCGCACTTGATCCTGAGCTTGTAGATGAAGTCTTAAATGTTATCAAAATGATTCAAAACAAAACAATGATTCTAGTAACGCACGAGCTTAATTTTGCAAGGAAAATAGCAGATAGAATCCTCTTTATGGCTGATGGGGAGATTCTAGAAGATGCAACTCCCGAAGAATTTTTTACAAAACCCAAAACACAAAGGGCTAGGCAATTTTTGGATAAATTTACAAAAATGGATTGTGAATATATTATCTAAGCCCAAAATGAAATTAGGCTAGAATTTGCAATAGTTTTAACTCCACTTTGTTTTTACTAAGCGATAACACTTCAACTTCCACATTATCGCCCTCTTTTAAAACATCAGAAACTTTTTGTTCGCGATTATTCGTGATTTTTGAAATATGCAATAGTCCATCATAGCCTTTTGGCAACTCCACAAATGCACCAAACTCCACAATCTTTTTCACTTTACCTTGATAAATATCACCAATCTTATAAAGCTCTTGAGGATTTTTTATGATTTTTAAAATGTGCATTTTAGCCGCTTCTACTTTTTCTTTATTGCTTCCACTGACTTTTACTTCACCATTTTCACGATTCAAATCCACTGCAACGCTAAATTTTTCAATAATTTCTTTAATCGTTCTCCCTGCTTGTCCAATCACATCAATAATTTTGCTAGGCTCAATTGAAAAAATTTGCAAGCTTGGCAAAACCGATTCATTAAGTACGATTTTTTCTTTTGCCTCTTCCATTAAATCCAAAATATGATTCCGCGCTTCTTTGGCTTGTGTTAATGCCTTTTGCAAAATTTCACTCTTAAGCCCACCTAGCTTAATATCCATTTGCATTGCAGTGATTCCATTCCTAGAACCAGCAATCTTAAAGTCCATATCGCCATCGTGATCTTCTAAACCCATAATATCAGTTAAAATCGCATATTTATCATTCTCACACACAAGTCCCATTGCCACTCCGGCAATTAAACTTGTGCATTTAATCCCAGCAGCAGCTAACGCTAAAGATCCACCACAAACCGTTGCCATAGATGAAGAACCATTGGATTCTAAAATTTCAGAAACAAGGCGAATCGTCTTTAAATCTCCATTAATCACACTTGCTTCCAAGGCTCTTTTAGCAAGATTCCCGTGTCCTAGCTCTCTTCTACCAGGCGCAGAAATACTACTTGCCTCCCCAACGCTAAAGGGCGGGAAGTTATAATGCACCATAAAACGCTCTTTTAGTGGTGCTTTATCCGTAAGTAATTCATAACTTTGTGCATCCATTTCTCCACCCAAAGTAGCCACCACCAAAGCCTGCGTTTGCCCACGCGTAAAAAGCGCACTTGAGTGTGCATTAGGCAGAAAATTTGTTTCAATACTAATTGGACGCACTTCTTTTAATCCTCTCCCATCAGCCCTTTTGGATTCTTCTAAAATCATTGCCCTAATAATCTCTCGCTTAATTTTTAACACACTCTCTAACACACATTTTTCAAGCGATTCTATCTCTTTTAGATTCTTCTCTTCCCATTCTTTTTGGATTTTTTTGGCAAAAGCGTGTAAAAGGCTATTGCGTTCTGTCTTAGAGAGACTTTGAATAATACTTTTTAGTTCTTCTAAATGTGATTCTTTAATGTATCCCACAATCTCACTTGAAACAAAACTTTTTCTTTTATTTTCTAAAACTATTGGAGTTTTCACAAATTCTTTAAAAGATTCCTCAAGTGCTTGACTTCTTTGAGAAATTGCCTTTTTAGCCATTTCCAAAACTTCAATCATCTCTTCTTCGCTCAATTCATTAGCACTAAACTCTGCATTCTCTCGATGAATAGCAACTCCCCCAAAACTTCTCATTTCAATCATCAATAATTCTTCTCTAACGCCACTTACAAATAAATCCAATGTGCTCTCTTCTAGCTCTTTTAAGCTAGGATTTATCACAAACTCGCCCCCTATTCTCCCAATCCTCACAGCACTCACAGGAAAACTTAGCGGAATCTCGCTCACATAAAGTGCTGCACTTGCAGCATTTAGCGCTAAAAGCTGTAAATCCGCATCTTCATCAGCACTCAAAACCATAAGGGTAATTTGTGTAGGATAACAATAATCTTTTGGGAAAAGCGGTCTTAAACTTCGATCTACAATTCTAGCACTCAAAGTTTCAAAATCACCAGGCTTAGCTTCTCTTTTGATGTAACCACCAGGAAACTTCCCTGCTGCATAAGCTTTTTCAATGTATTGAACTGTTAAGGGCAAAAAATCTTCTTCTATAACTTCTTGCGTGTCAATGGCTATAGTTGCCAATACAACATTATTTCCACTTTGCAAATAAACACTACCACTGCATTGTTTTGCAAACTTATCAAAAATATATTTTTCTTCTTTTTCTAAAAACGATAAAGTTACTTGTCCCATTTTTACTCCTTAGGCTTATGATTGTATTTTTGAAAAAATTTCTTCTATCATACTTGGTTTAACAGGCGGATAATCCTTGTAGTAATAGTCAATATCTACAAATGTTTTTGTTTTATAAAGACAAAATACCCCATCAGTTACTTCCTCCATTGCCTTAGCAACTTCATAGGGTGCCACTGGTGTTGCAAAATAAATTGTTTTTGCTTGTAAAGTCGTAACAGATTTTATTGCAGAAAGTGCCGTTAAACCGCTATCAATCCCATCATCTACTAACAAAACGCGCTTATTTTTAAGTGAAATAAGCGGATTTCCCTTGCGATATTGATAGATAAGTGGAAGCATTTTATCTTCATATTGCCGTTGCACTTCCCCATAAATATAGTCCAAACTAATCCCAAAAGAACGCACTAATGCTTCACTAATAACAACATCGTGAGTTTCTGTTGCCATAGCAATTTCACACTCAGGATTATTAGGAGCAAGAATTGGAGCAGTAAAGAGAAATGCCAAAGGTGCTTTGATAGCTTGTGCTAAGGAGTTTGCCAACAAGATTCCATTAAAAGAGATTCCAACCACAATACAATCTTGATTTTCAAAAAAGCTAAGTGGCATATTATTGAGTAATTTTTGCAATGCATCATTGCGATTTTCAAACAATGCCTTGCGCATTAAAGAATGTGTCATACCGCCCATAATTTCTCCATTACTAGCTAATTTCCTAATTTCACATCACTGCTTAAGAGCGGAACAAATTTGATAGTTAAGAGAACATATTTATCATCTCTTGCTTCAGCCCCCCTTGAGGTTAGCACAGGATAAATTTCACTCACATATTTTATTCCAAAGGAAAAGCACCGAATTTGCGTATCAATTCCAACCTGCCAAGTTTTAAAATAGCGTTCTTTATAGTCATAACCAGCACCTGCAAACAAATCAAAACTTTCAAATTCTTTTCTAAAGTTTGCATTAATATAATTTGCCTCTCCAAACCTGCCATTTAACAAATCCTCATGTGCAAAATCCTCTCGCATAAAGTGTCCAAAACTTACATTAACATAATCACTTTCATAATTTATTTGATGTGTTGCTTCAGAGATTCTTCCCTTTTTGTGCGAATAAAAAATATCACTTAAAAAGCTCCATTGATAATCTAAAAAATACTGAACTTCATTTTCTAGTTCTCCTAATTTTTCTCCACCATCTTTCAAATAAAAATATTGCTCCATCTTGTGAGATAAAATCAAAGAATTATCTAAAGTATAAAAATGCTGCTTTCCACTTACTCTTAACTCTTGTCTCTCCCCAGGCAAAGTAAAAAAGTTTGTAAAATCACCTGCCTTATTTTCAAATCCAGGCAAAATATATTCTGCCTCCAAGCTAAGCGTGTGCCCAAAATGATCGTATTTTTTAACCAAATCTGTATTGAGTTTGATTTGATAATATTGACTTAAATACCTGCCATCTTTTAAATGCAACCCATTTCCCACATTAGAATAATCCACACTTGTGCCATAAAAAGTAGGAGAAAGTGAAAGATTAGCAAAATCATTCCACAAACTCTGTGTGTAAATAATAGGCAACTTGGCTTCTTGCTGGATAGCGCGATAACCAATAGGACGAGTGAAGTGATTTGCCTTATAATCAAAGTCATAATACAAATTATCTACTAAAATATTTTCAATTTGGCGATGGTATTGAATCTGCGGTAAAGTCTGCAAAGTGCGAGCATTACTTGTTTGCTCCAAATCCGAATAATATCTCGCAGAAAATCCCAAATAATCTTCACTGCTTTTAAGATAATAATTCATTCTAGAAGTGAGTAAATTTCCTTGTAAATCCGCTGTATTTTGAGCATTCTCATCTTGCAATCTAAAATAATCAATATCTGAAATCTGTGAAATATCAAGATATAACCCATCTTCATAAAAATAATCAGATTCTTTAGAAAAAAGATTCTCGCGACCATATTTTAATTGAATTCCATAATGCTCACGATTCTCTAAATCATAGGTTTGTTGATAAGATTTACTATTAGCAAAAAACCCTAAATTAGCCCATAAAATCTCATCTTTATCATCAATAATACGAAATTCATTATAAAATCCACCACCCCTTTTAGTTCGAATCTGTGGCGCAAAAGTCATATCCCAATTATCATCTGGAGCTATGAAAACAGGTTGCGAATAAATCAATCCATCATCACTAGAATTCCCAACAATAGGATAAAGCAAACCTGATTTTCTTTTATAGCCTAGCGAAAAAGACAAATAAGGAAAATAAAGCACAGGCACATCATAAACACAAAGGTATGGATGCCAAATTGTTAGCCATTCTTGATTGGCATCATATTCTCCCTCTTTTGCCTTGATTTTCCATATGGGATTATTCACGCTACAAGTAGAAACATTAGCCTCTTTAATTTGATAGACATTGTTATTAAATTCCGCACTTTGAGAATCCACCCACAAACCACTCTCAGAATCCTGCAAATAAAAAGGCTCTAAAAACGAATAATCTTCTTGGAGTTTAATTTTAACTTCTTCAGATTTTAGATAAAGTGAATTTCCTTTATAAGCATTAACATTCCCACTTAAAATAATTTCTTGATTTTGTGTATCATAAACAGCCTTATTTGCTGTAACAAAATAATCAAGATTGATAATAGTTACATGCCCTTTACCGATAATTTCCGTTTTGCTATATTCCATATCATCAGCTAAGAACTCAAAAATTGATTCTTGTTTATTATTAAATTGTTTGATAGCCGCCCTTGCTTCCACATCACTTGAAATCAAAGCAAGAGCTGCAACCAAACTTAATGTAAAAATTTCCTTTTTTATTATCATTAACATACTTTAGAGACTAACTACAATAGTTTTTGCAACCTTATCGTGCAAAGCTTGTCTGATTCTGTTTTCAAAAATCAACAAAAAGGGTAAATACATTAAAATTTCACTCAAAAGCCTAAAAAATGATCTAATAAAGGCTTGTTTCATCTTAGGATTATCCAGCAATTCAACTTCTATAACGCGGATTCTTACTACTATTTTTCCTATGGTAGCTCCATAAAAATGCACAAAAAACCATTGATAAAGAAGTTTAATGAGATACAGCGCCATCCAAGAGCTTGAAACAATACTTAACATTGCCTCTGTGTCTTGCGCATTTTGTGCGATTCTATCCCAATTAATCCCTATAAGAATCATAGAAACCAATAAATCATCAACCATAAAGGCAACAAATCTTTTCCACAAGGGCGCAAGCTTTATCTCTTCTCTTGCAAGTGTTTCTTCAATTTTTTCAATATCCATTACTTTCCTAACACTTGATATGCAATATCTTTACGATATTGCATACCCTCAAAATGAACTTCACTTACTTTAGCATAGGCATTCTTTACTGCTTCTTGGACACTTTGACCCTTTCCTACACAAACCAAAACTCTCCCGCCACTAGCAATAAGCTCTCCATTCTCACTATTCACTCCTGCAAAAGAAATAAGAGAATCTTTGGAATGATTTTCTAAAATCGTAATTTTTGCTTTTTTAGAGCTTTTATAAGGATAATCTTTAGAAGCCACCACAACCCCCACACAAACACTGTCTTCTAATTCATAATGGACAGATTTTAAATCCCCACTTGCACAACCCAAAAAGCAATCTAGCAAACCACTTTTAAAAAGTGGCATTAGCACTTCACACTCAGGATCGCCAAAACGAACATTAAATTCTAACAAATAAGGCTTATCTTTAACTACCATAATCCCACAAAACAAAGCACCACTAAAAGGATTTCCCTCCTTTTCCATTCCTGCTAAAGTTGGTAAAATAATGCTCTCTTTTACTGCTTTAATTAATTCAGAACTAGCAAGTGGAGAAGGCGCATAAGCCCCCATTCCACCAGTATTTGGACCTTTATCTCCATCTAATAATCTCTTATGATCTTGCGCAGCAGGCAAAACAATAAAATCCTTGCCATCACACATTGCAAAAACCGATAACTCAAAACCATCTAAAAATTCCTCAATCACCACCTTTTTGCCAGAATCTCCAAAACTCTTGCCCTCAAGCATATCTTGCACTACACTTTTGGCTTCCTCATAGCTTTGTGCGATTACCACACCTTTTCCTGCACACAAGCCATCTGCTTTTACGACAATAGGCAAATTTAAAGAATCAATAAAATCACACGCTTCCTCATAGTCTTGCGTTTGGATAAATTGCGCTGTTGGGATTTCATATTTTTTTGCAAACTCTTTCATATAAGCTTTAGAACCCTCCAATCTAGCAGCTGCTTGACTTGGACCAAAGGTTAAGATTCCATTCTCTCGCAATTTATCTGCCAACCCCTCCACTAAAGGTGCTTCAGGTCCAATAATCACCAAACCAATTTTCTGCGTAATTGCAAATTCAACAAACTCATCATCATCTTTAAAATCAATATTTTTGCCAAGCTTACTTGTCGCTCCATTTCCCGGATAAAAATAAATCCCATCGATTCGACATTCTCTCTGCAACGCTAAACCAATAGAATACTCTCTGCCACCACTTCCAACAATAACGATTTCCATCTTTTACAACCCCTAGAATTTGATTTTTACAATACCTAAAAACTTAGGAATTATAAAAAGCAAAAACCCAAGTGGGCGCTTATAATTGTGTAAGCCCTAAAAATTTAAGGATTCTAGCCATAAGTTCTTTATTAGGCGGCAGATTCTCATCTCAACTTAAGAGACTAATAACGAAAACACCATCACACAAAAGAATCTATACAACTAGCAATATTTGATGTGTTGGACTCCAAAAAAATAAATCGCGTTCCACTCAGGCAATAAAATTATAAAACATCCTAGCTAAAAGTAGCTTTTAATTTTTAACAATTAACTACAAAATTAGTATTTTTTTGGCACAATACTTTAACTAAAATCTTAGGAGAATATTATGATAAAAAAAATTTTTGCTTCTACCCTTTTAAGTCTTAGCTTACTTAATGCAAATGAATGTGTATGTTTTGAACTAAAAGGGGAATTTGGGGAAGAAATCAAAGCGATTTTAAAAAAATATTCCAAAAATTTAGGTTCTAAAGATATTCAAGTTATCAGAGAAGATGCGGATTTAACCATTCAAGAAAAAAGCTTTTTAGAGAGTCTTATTGGGACAGGTAAAGTCGCCTCCTCTAGCCAAAAAAATGATCTTGAAAATGGCAAAAAACTTTATAATCGCGATTGTGCTAGTTGTCATGGAGAAAAAGGAGAGATTGCAGTTGCTAAAAAAACTCCTATTAACACTTGGAGCACACAAGATATAGCTGATGAAATCAAAAGCTATCAAAATCAAGACTTCCAAGGACAATCTCGCTTTATTAAAAATCAAATCGCCCAAAGATACACCAAAAAAGATATGGAAGATGTCGGCGCTTATGTGGAGAGCCTAAAATAATTTAGCTCTCCATTTTTGCTCCCACTCCTTTTGCTTAAAACTTCCCTTATGCTAAGCCTTGTGAAGCAAGATATTCTTCATAACTTCCACGGAAATCCACCACCTCATTGTTTTCTTTAAATTCAATAATACGATTTGCAAACGCATCAATAAGCTCTCTATCGTGGCTAACACAAATCACATTGCCACTATACTTATAAAGTGCTTCACCCAAAGCAATAATCGCCTCCAAATCCAAATGGTTTGTTGGCTCATCGAGAACTAAAAAGTTTCCTCCCTCAAGCATTAATTTACTAAGCATAATGCGATGTTTCTCACCACCACTTAGCGATCCTACGCTTTTTTCTTGCTCTTCACCGCTAAATAGCATTCGCCCCAAGGCATTGCGAATCTCTGTAGCTTCTCTTTTTTTATCAAATCCACGCAAATATTCATAAAGCGTTTCTTCTCCTCCAATCACTTCGGTAGTATTTTGAGGGAAATATCCTCTCTCAATTGTTGCTCCCCATTTAATCACACCACTTTGAGGTTTGAGTTTTTCACAAATGAGATCACAAAAGGTGCTTTTTCCAATCCCATTTCTGCCAATTAAAGCAATTTTATCGCCGGGTAAAATATCAAGCGATAAATCTTTCAACACGCACAAATCACCATAGCTAAATTGAAGTTTCTCTATATTTAAGGCTTCATTACCAATTTGACGATTCACCCTAAAGACAATACTTGGGTCTCTGCGACTAGAGACTTCTAGGACTTGAATATCTAGCTTTTCTAGCTGTTTTTGACGGCTTGTAGCTTGTTTGGCTTTAGAAGCATTAGCTGAAAATCTTGCAATAAAAGATTCTAATTCCTCTTTTTCTTTGAGCTTTTTATTTCGCTCCATTTCTTGTTGTTTGGCAATCAAAGTTGATGCAATATACCAATCATCATAATTCCCACTAAATTCCCTAACATTTCTAAAATCTAAATCCAAAATATGAGTGCAAACACTATTCAAAAAATGCCTATCATGGCTAATAACCACTAAAGTCCCTTCGTGGCGTTTTAACTGCTCTTCAAGATAGCTAATGGCTCTTAAATCAAGATTGTTAGTTGGCTCATCTAAAAATAAAATGTCAGGCTTAGGGAATAAGACTTGCGCTAAAAGCACTTTAAACTTATCTCCACCTGTGAGCGTCTTCATAAGATCATTGTGAATCTTAGCAGGAAATCCTAAGTCTTCTAAAATCTTTTCAATCTGCACATCATATTCATAAGTAGGATCTTCTTCAGCGCAGATAATCTCTAATTCACCTAAACGCTCATTAACCTCATCACTAAAGTCTCCCGCTTCATAAAGCTTTTCTTTTTCTTTAATAGCATCATAAAGGCGTTTATTTCCATAAAGCACACAATCTTTAATGCTAAAATCCTCAAAAGCAAACTGATTTTGTCCCAAAACCCCGAGCCTAGCACCGGTATTAAAGGCAATATCCCCGCTACTAGGCTCAATTTCACCACTTAGAATCTTCAAAAAAGTAGATTTACCAGCACCATTAGCACCTATAAGCCCATAGCGCTTCCCTTTGTCTAGTTTTAAATTGACATTTTCAAATAATTTTTTAGTTGCATAATGCATTGAAAGTCCAGTAATTTGAACCATAAAAAAATCCTTAAATTTATTAAAATAAAATTATACTATTTATTTTTGATAGGAATAATTTCTCCTTTGCAATTTTACGAAATAATTTTAAAACTTCTTTGTTTGATAATATCTTTTAAAGCCTTAAAAATTAAAGCATTACCCTAATTACCTTTAATATGCAGATTGTTATTACGCAAAAACCATACAGGATATTCATTTGAGTATGAATGTTCATAAAAATAAATATAGATATTGTAGTATAAATCTTAAACTTTACAAAATCTTTACATTCTTAAAAATTAGATTTTACAATACTAGTTTATACTTCTAAATATTTTTATTGAGGAGTATAAAATGAAAAAGCATTTATTAGGGGTATTGGTAAGCTGTGCACTAAGTGGTGTATTAATGGCACAAAATATTTTTCCTATTTCAAGAGAAATGGGTTCTGGGACAAGAGGAGCTTTTGTGGAGATTTTTGAAATTCATAAGGAAGTGAGAAATAAAAAAATCGATGCAACCACCAAAAAAGCAGAGGTTACAAACTCAACAGGAGTGATGATAACAACTATTGCAAATTCTAAAAATTCCATTGGCTATATTTCCCTTGGTTCTCTAAATAACACAATTAAAGCTGTAAAAATCAATGGGGTATCGCCTAGTGTGCAAAATATCAACAACAAAACATATGCAATCTCACGCCCTTTTAATGTCGTAACTAAAGCCACTAATCCTTTAATTGATGATTTTTTAAAATATAGTCTTTCCTTGGAGGCAAAGGGCATTGTAGAAAAAGCAGGATATATTTCAATAGCAAAAGATTCTTATACTAGCATAAAACCTAGTGGGAAAATCATCATTGCAGGTTCTAGCTCTGTAACACCATTGATGGAAAAGCTCAAAGAATCTTATGAAAAAATCAATCCAAATGCAGAAATCGAAATCCAACAATCTGATTCAACCACAGGAGTAAATTCTGTAGTCGAGGGAATTGCAGATATTGGTATGGCTTCACGCGAGATTAAAAAAAGCGAGCTTAAAAAAGGGATTGATGCACAAGTTTTGGCTATTGATGGTCTAGCTGTGATTGTAAATAAGGAAAATCCGATTGATAATCTCAAAAAAGAAGAGGTGCAAAAAATATTTTTAGGCGAAATTACTTCTTGGGGACAAATTAAATAATGTATTTAAAAGAAAAGATTTTTAAAGGAGTTTTTGCCTTTTGTGCAATCATTTCTATTCTAGCAGTGGGAATGATTTGTTTGTTTTTGTTTGCTAATGCAATCCCCACAATCCATGAGATTGGATTTATTTATTTTATTTTTGGAATGGATTGGTATCCAACAGAGGAGATTTTTGGAATCTTCCCTATCATTATAGGGAGTTTTTATGTGACGGCTTTAGCAATCTTTATTGGAGTGCCTATAGGTGTTTTAAGTGCTATTTATATCTCTGCATTTTGCCCCAGAACACTTAAGAAAATCATTATCCCAGCAGTAGAATTATTGGGCGCGATTCCTTCTGTTGTTTATGGATTTTTTGGATTAGTTGTTATTGTTCCGATTTTGGCAAATATTTTTAGCGGGATTCCAGGCAAAAGTGTTTTGGCAGCTTCTATTATTTTGGCAATTATGATTCTCCCAACGATTATTCTAGTCTCAAAAGCCGCTTTAGATTCTGTCCCTAGTAGTTATTGTGAAGGTGCTTTAGCGCTTGGTGCAAGTAAAGAGAGAGCGATTTTTTTTGCAAGCTTACCTGCTGCAAAAAGCGGAATCCTCTCATCGATTATTTTGGGTGTTGGGAGGGCTATTGGCGAGGCAATGGCAGTGATTATGGTTGCAGGTAACCAAGTGCAAATTCCAGAAAGTGTGCTTGATGGGGTTAGGACATTAACCACAAATATTGTGCTTGAAATGGGCTATGCAACAGATTTACACAAAGAAGTTTTAATAGCAAATGCGGTGGTTTTATTTGTGTTTATTTTATTAATCAACGCTTGTTTTAATGCACTAAAAAGGAAGACAAGATGAAAAAATCCAAAAGAGTGGATTATCTCTCTATTTGTTTATCGTGGTTGCTTAAGATTTCAATATTTAGCGTTTTATTTGTATTTTTTATTTTAATAGGATTTATTTGTTATAAAGGCATTATGTATTTGTCTTGGGATCTTTTTGAATGGGAATACACTAGCACCAATGTTTCTATGATGCCAGCAATTATCAATACGATTAATATGGTGCTTTTATCCTTGGTGCTTGCCTTACCTTTGGGAATTTTTGGAGCTATTTTTTTAAGCGAATATGGGAATAAAAAAAGCAAGATTTTAAACTTAGTGCGAATCGCTTCAGATACTTTAGTTGGGATTCCTAGCATCGTGTATGGACTTTTTGGGTATTTGGCATTTGTAATTTATTTTGGCTTTAGGACAAGTTTTTTAGCTGGAGTTTTGACCTTGTCTATTATGATTTTACCTTTGATTTTGCGAAGCTCTGAGGAAGCATTAAAAGGTGTTCCTATGAGTTTTAGGGAGGCAAGTTTTGCCCTAGGGGCAGATAAGCTTAGAGTAATTTTTGCCATTATCATCCCTGCAGCAATCCCAGGAATCTTAGCAGGTGTAATTTTAAGTATTGGCAGAATCGTAGGCGAGAGTGCAGCACTACTTTATACTTCAGGAAGTGTAGCAAAAGTCGCTGGAATTATGGAATCTGGGAGAACCTTGAGTTTGCATATGTATGCAATTTCAAGCGAAGGCCAACATATCAATCAAGCTTATAGCACGGCAATGGTTTTGATTTTAATTGTTCTTGTGATTAATGCGCTATCAAATCTAATAGCCAAAAAACTAACAAAGGGATAATGATGAAAGAAGAATGTTTTGATATTAAAAAAATGAATTTATATTATGGGAATTTTTTAGCCCTAAAAAATATTAATATGCAAATCAATAAAGGGAAAGTTACGGCTTTTATTGGTCCTAGTGGTTGTGGAAAATCAACTTTTATTAAAAGTCTTAATCGTATGAATGATTTGATAGAGGATTGCAAGATTGAAGGAAAAATACTTTTTGATGGCAAAAATATTTATAAAGATTACGATGTTAATATCTTACGCAAACGCGTTGGAATGGTATTTCAAAAGCCAAATCCCTTTCCGATGAGCATTTATGACAATATTACCTTTGGACCAAAAACACATGAGATTAAAAAAAAATCCAAGCTAGATGAAATCGTGGAGCAATCTTTAAAAGACGCAGCTTTATGGGACGATTTAAAAGATAGGCTTGATAAAAGTGCCTTAGAGCTTAGTGGAGGGCAGCAACAGAGGCTGTGTATTGCTAGGACACTTGCGGTGAATCCGGAAGTTATTTTGATGGATGAGCCAACAAGTGCGTTAGATCCTATCTCAACTTTAAAGATTGAAGAACTAATTATGCGACTTAAAAAAGAATACACCATCATAATTGTTACACATAATATGCAGCAAGCAGCTAGAATCTCTGATAAAACAGCTTTTTTCTTGCTTGGCGAAGTGATAGAATATGATGATACTAATAAGATTTTCAACAAACCAAAAAACAAAAAAACACAAGATTATGTAAGCGGAAGATTTGGATAATATGTTAAAATTTTGTTTTAAAAATAAGGTAAATAAAAGAGATGATTTATGTGCTAGAAGATGATAATTCTATTTTAGAATTAGTTTTGTATGCGTTAAAATCCCAAAATTTAAAAGCTAAAGGATTTAGTGAACCATTAGCATTACAAGAGGCTCTAAAACAAGAAATACCACAAATCCTGATTTTAGATGTAATGTTGCCTTGTATGAGTGGATTTGAAATCTTAAAAGAAATCAAAAAAAATAAAAATACAAAAGAGATTGCAGTTTTAATGCTTAGTGCTTTAAATGGTGAATTAGATAAAGTAAAAGGCTTGGATTTTGGTGCAGATGATTATATTACCAAGCCTTTTGGCATAATGGAGCTTCTAGCGAGAATTCGAGCTTTATTGCGCAGAAAAGAAAATGGCAAGGATGAAATTATTTTGGGGGATTTAGAATATTCTTATTCTAAATACAGCGTAAAGCTAAAAGGTAAAAAAATTGTTTTAACCCTAAAGGAATTTGAGATTTTAGGATTATTACTTAAGAATATAGAACGCGCTTTTAGTCGAGATGAGATTCTAGAGATTTTGTGGGGGGATAGTTTTAGCTCGGAAAGTCGCAGAGTGGATATTCACATCAAAACTTTGAGGCAAAAATTAGGGGATTGGGGGGATCATATCAAGACGATTCGTGGCTTGGGTTATCAATTCGTGCGGGAAGTTTAGATTCTATGCAAAAAAAGATTTTTTACTCTATTTTTAGCACTTGTTTTTGTTTGCTTATTTTGGTGAATATCTTTTTTGTAATAGCTTTAGAACAATTTTTACAAAAAGAAATGTTTGTAGAGCTAGAAAGGCAAGCAAAAAAATTAGAGCCCTATTTACAAAAAGGATTACAAAAAGATTCGCGAATTTTCTTAGATTTTCTTGGAAAAAATCCTTATCGTTTAAGTTTAATTGATATAAAAGGAAAAGTTTTATACGACAATCAAGCTGATATTTTAAAAATGGATAACCACGCTAAGAGAGAAGAAATAAAACAAGCAATTCAAAATGGCATATCTAAGGAAATTCGCCATTCAAATACTTTAGGAGAAAAGACACTATATTTTGCACTTTTTTTAAAAGAACAGAATCTTGTTTTGCGTCTATCAAGCACACAAAGTTACATTATGGGATTATTAATAGAATTCGTGCCCTATTTTGTATTAGAAATTCTTATTTTACTTGTAGTTTTATATTTTTTAGCACATATTCTTACAAAAATAATTTTAAAACCAATTTTAGAGATTGATTTGGAACATTTGAATGAAGATTCTTTATATAGCGAATTACATAGCTTTGTTAAAAAAATTAAAACACAAAATAAAACTATCAAGAATCAATTCAAGCATCTACGCCAAAAGCAACAAGAAATGCTTTTATTAACAGAAAATATGAGTGATGGCTTGATTTTACTCAATCGTTATGGAAGCATTTTAAATACTAATAAAAGCGCACAAACTTATTTTACAAACCTTGAAAATATTAGCAGTATTTATCAACTAGAAGATTCAAGATTTTTAAAAATGATTTTAGAATCTTTGAAAGAGTTTAAAAAAAGCAAAAACTTGGATAATCAAATTTTACAAATACAACTTGCAAAATACGAATGTGAAGTGGTAATTTCACCTGTTTTTTCAAAAAATAAAAAGCTTAAGGGTATGGTGATTGTTTTGCGGAATATCACAGAAAAAAAGCTTGCACAAAATTTGCGTAAAGAATTCAGTGCGAATGTAACCCACGAACTTAAAACCCCACTTACCTCTATTTTAGCGAGTAGCGAGATGATTAAAAATCATTTGGTAGCTAAAGAAGATTTGATGGATTTTATTAATAGGATTGCTCTTGAATCCAAAAGACTCTTAGAGATGATTGATGAAATTCTAATGATTTCTTTTTTAGATGAATGTAAAGAAGAATATTTTAAAAAAACCAAAATTAATCTAAAAAATATTGTGCTAAGCACAATCAAAAGATTACAATTTATCGCAAATAAAAATGAAATAAAGATACTCAGCAATCTTGAAGATTGTTATATTTTTGGAGTAAATGAGCTTTTAGAAAATTGTATTTTTAATCTCTGTGATAATGCTATTAAATATAATAAAAGGGGAGGATTTGTAGAAATTATCTTACAAAATGAAGAAGATAAGATTTTGCTAAGCATCAAAGATAGTGGCATAGGAATCCCTGAGGAATATTTATCAAGAATTTTTGAGAGATTTTTTTGTGTAGATAAAAGTAGAAGCAAAAAAATTGGTGGGAGTGGGCTTGGGCTATCTATTGTCAAATCAGCTTTAAAATACAATAATGCACAAATATCAGTCAAAAGTCAGATAGGTGTTGGAAGTGAGTTTATTGTATATTTTAAAAGAGAAGAAAATTGAATGATAAAAGCAAGAATCTTAACTTTACCTTTTATTACACAAGTAATCCATTCTGAAATAAAGATAAGTTTTGGAAGATAAAAGGATTCTAGTCTATTAAAATAAACTAGAATCACACTAAATTAATTGCTAATATGGTAATTTGGAGCTTCTTTGGTGATCATTACATCATGCACATGCGATTCACGCAATCCACTTTGTGTGATTTCCACAAATTCTGCTTTCTCCCACAAAGTGGTAATGTCCTTAGCTCCCAAATATCCCATTGAAGATCGCAATCCACCAAGCATTTGATGAATCACATCAGAAATTCTTCCACGATAAGGCACTCTACCCTCAATGCCCTCTGGGACAAGTTTTTCTTGTGCGGTGCCTTCTTGAAAATATCTATCTGCACTCCCCTTATTCATCGCTCCTAAGCTACCCATTCCGCGATAACTTTTATACTGTCTGCCTTGATAAATAATTGTCTCACCTGGAGATTCTTCAGTCCCTGCCAACATACTGCCTATCATTACGCTACTAGCCCCTGCTGCAAGTGCTTTTGCAATATCACCTGAATATTTAATCCCACCATCGGCAATCAACGGAACTCCCATTTTATGACAGACTTCAGACACATCAGCAATGGCTGTAATCTGTGGCACACCTACACCTGCTACAATACGAGTAGTGCAAATACTTCCGGGTCCAATACCCACTTTTACACCATCAGCTCCCGCATCAATTAGCGCTTGAGCACCTTCTCTTGTCGC